>JAICRN010000075.1 GCA_025937335.1 Microcoleus sp. TY_ISSM_2_bin.22 | reverse complement strand
TAAATTTGGAGGGACTTTTTAACCGCTGATGCACGCAGATTAACGCAGATTTCTAGAATTAATCTGCGTTAATCTGCGGTTGTTTACCCTATAATTTCCACCAATGTTTTTAAATCGGGGACTTCTAAATCTGGCTTGCCGCTAGCCGGCATTGTTGCCCCAGATCCTGTTTTGTCGTGTCGCCGATTTACCCAAACTGTTGAGATTCCCATTGATGCGGCCGGTACAATGTCGTGATAGATGCTCTGAGCAACGTGCAGGAGTTTGTCAGCAGAAATTCCCATTGTTTCTAGGGCTATTTCAAAGTTGCGAGTTGACGGTTTGTACGATCGCACTTGTTCGGCAGTAATCAACCAGTCGAGTTCAACTTTTAAGCGTTTGGCAGTACCAGCAAACAAGTCATCGTCTATATTAGAAATTACTGCCAGTTTGTATTTCTGCTTGAGTGCTTCCAAGGCTGCAATGGTATCGGGAAATGGTTGCCAATTTTTGACGGAATCAACCAAACAATTTATTTCTGTTTCTGTCGGTGCAAAATCAAATTTTTGACCTAATTTTTTCACTATTTGTTGTAAAATTTCCCGATATCTTATATAAGGACGATTTGGGTTTTCTAGTTCGGATTCAAATTCAGCAAAAAGCTCTAAAATGCCGTCATCGCTGAAATCAATTTCCCGATTTGACAGCAATTGTTTCAAGGCGGACAATATCCCACTTTCCCAATCTATCAGAGTACCGTAGCAGTCAAAGCTCACAACTTCAAATTGATTGAATTCAAGCATACTTCGCTCCTAGTTTAGGGTTGATATTCAGCAAAAATTTCAATTTTTCCTACAATGTTTTGATTGAATTGAGCCAATTCTTCTGCGGGAATCCAATATTCTTGGTGACTCGAACTGCCCACAGTTTGTACCGGATATTTTTTCAAGAATTCTGTCGCCACCCGAAAGCAGGTAACATAGCCGAAATATCCCGATGCTGCATCTTTTGTATTCCAATCTCGCGCGATTTGTATGGCATAAGTTTTTTGAAGGACGGGATAAAAAGTAGGCTGAAAAGATAAGCGCGGGGGAAATTCCATAAAATCGCTTTCTTTAATCAGTTCCATTTCTTTTTTTCCGACGGCTCGGAACAGCGTTACTGTTTCTTGCTCTGATATATTGATATTTTTAAACCACGCTTTCCAACCGCTCCAATTGTGAACTATTTTAGCCAATTCAGCGTAACCGGCAGCGCGGGGATGAGTGCCATCGTTTTCGGTAAGTTCTTTTTGCCAAATTTCGGATGTTTGCAGCGGCGTGCAAACATCTAGATAAGGCACTTCTAATTCGCTGCAAACTTGGGAAAAGAGTTCGGATAAGTTGGCAATCCGGCTTGTGCGATCGGCATCGATAACTGGCGGTGGCCCTACCATTAAGACTGGAAATGTTTTTTGGGCTGAGGTGAGAATAGAGCGGGCATTTTCCATTGATTTCTCAATTTCTATGCGAATTTTTTCGTTTTCTAGGTAAGTGTCGTTGACCCCAAAGGAAAATACTATTCTGCCGTCGCTGTAGTGAGGTAAGCGGCAATAAACTTCGCTGAACCAGCGAGTTTCTATATCGGTACTGGTTTCTCCCCTTATTCCTAAATTGTAGTAGGTAATATCGTGTCCTTTTCCGCAAGCGGCCGCGCAAATCCGTCCCGTCCAACCGAGACATTTTGGATCGCAAGTACCGTTTACAAAAGAATCGCCGATAAAACAAATACGCATAGTATGTGTGGGGATTGGGAATGGGGAATTGTTGACTGTTGACTGTTGACTGTTGACTGTTGACTGATGATTGATGACAACTGACAACTGACTGCTAACAACTGCCAACTGCCAACTGACTTTAATTTTTGCCGATGACGGACAATCCCTCTACAATTACAGACGGTGTTTGGCAAGAACCATTCCACTCGGAGTCTCCACCCAATTCTACTAATTGTTTGAGGACGCTGTAGACGTTGCCGGCTACCATTGTATCTTTGATTCTGCCGACTATTTGACCTTTTTTGACTCGGTAGCCGAGATCGACGTTTATTGAAAAATCGCCGGAAATTCCAGCACTGCCGCCGAGCATTTGATCGACTATAATTCCGTCGTCTAATTGAGCGATTAAATCGATTAGCGAAAGCGAACCTGGTTTAATCAAAACATTGAACAAACTCGGCGTGGGATAGCTGCCCAAACCCGGGCGAAATCCGTTGCCGGTAGTCCCGCTGCCCAAGGCTCGACCGGTGGTGCGATCGGTATAAAATAGCTGCAACACTCCGCTGTTGATAAAGACGATCGCCCGAGTGGGAGTACCTTCGTCGTCAAACGGACAGCTATAGGGCCCGATATCCGGCTGCTGCGAGAGGGTGACAAGCGGCGATGTCACTTGTTGGCCTAATCGATCGTTCCAAGGCGAAGCGCCTTCGAGTACCTGTTTGCCGTTCAACGCCGCACACACAGTCCCCCACAGCAAGTCGGCTGCTTTGGCTGTAAACAGCACCGGCACGCGGCCCGTGGCAGGAGCAACATTATCTTTCGCCCATTCTAAACGCTGCAAAACCCGCTTGGCACTCGTGTTTAAGTCGAGGGTACCGCGTTCGGTTTCGCCTTCCCAAATGTTGAGGAAATCTTCGCCCCGCACTAATTCTGCTGACAAGTAACCGCTGAGGGTGGTGTCGGTGTGACTGGAATCTAAGCCTCTGGTGTTCAGCAAGCGGGTGCTTTCGATTTCGCAGTCGAGTTCGGCGGTGCAGAGGCTTTCGGGATAGGCTTCGCGGACGATCGCGATCGCCTCTTTTCCCCAGTTTACTAGCTGTTCGGCCGGCACCGACACTCCGCGATCGGGATAAACAACTTTCTCACCGGTGCCGAGTTCGATGGTTTCCGGTTCGTTGAGTTGCGAAAGCGCAATCGCCCTATCCACCAAAATTTGCGGTTCCACGGGCCCGTAGGCCACCGCCAAACCCGGCCGCCCGTCCCGCCACAGCCGCAGGGCAATGCCTTCTGCTTGGGCGGTTTCTAGCTGTTTGAGGCGGTTTGCTTCAAAAAAGACCGGCCGCGATAGCGATTGCGATTCCAATACCTCAGCAGCTTCTGCACCTGCTTTGGTGGCTAATTCTAGCAGTTGTTCTGCTGATTGGTCATTGGTCATTGTTGTCGGTAGTTGGTAATGGGCGATTCGATTTTCGATTGCCGATTTTCGATTTTCGATTAAAGAATTGGCAATAACTTACTGGATACGGGTTGGGTGCACGGGTTTACATTTAGATTCTTTTGGGAAACTGGTGGAATGGGCGATCGCAAGATTCTACGCATTTGTGATTGTTTGCATCTTGCCAATCGCGTCAGTCGATTTTCGATTTTCGATTTTAGGTTTTAGATTTACTCCACAGATGAATCTGGGAGCTTGAACTAGAATCTAAAATTTTGAGTTCTCCACGAGCAGGACTCGGGCGCTTGTATCCGTTTTTGGGCTCCGGTCAGGAACCGACTTTCTTGCTGCGGGCAAAATCTCAAAGCCGAGATTTTTCGTCATCAAACCCGGTTGCTTAAATCTGATTGAGAATGCTCCCAGATATCAGTTATTGCCAAGCGAGCAACTAAATACTTAGTTCGTGCAGCAGCCAAAATCCCGCGAAAGATTCCGATTTAGGATTCGACTGAATTGCTAAAAAATGTACTTTTTTTGCTTGCTTTTTCGCGGCTTCAAATCCTTTCGCTTCTCTCTCAGTTGCTGCGTCTCTGAGATTAGCTAAAATCCAGCGATCATTAGCTCCCGTATCTAATACCAGCCTAGCGGGAGGGCCGCTCTCAAATTTGAGAAAAGCCAACTCCAAACCCGACATCCAACCTGCCAGGGCTGCTGCTCTCGACGAGTAGATAATCAGTCCCGGAATTTGCGTTTCCGGGCCCAGGCCTGTCATCGGCAGCCCGAAAGCTTCCCCAAATCCGATATCCCACTCGGACATTTCGTCAAAAGCTGCGATCGGCAAACTCACAAACGCCCATTTTTCGCCGATTAAAGCATCCGGCAGCGCAACTGGCGTTTCGGGTACAAATTGAACGCTCGGGTTCGGAGCGGCTTTATAGCCTGGTTCGGCGGGATAAACGTTTTGCATCCGTTCTTCCAGCCACAGACTGAGGGCGAGGGTGCGGCGGCTGCAGGCGGCGGGAATGTCCAACTCCTCGCAGGCTTTAGTAATCATGTTGGCCATTTGGCGGCGGAAAAAGCGGATTTTTTCGGGTGGTTTCGGTGCTGCGGCGATCGCATCTTTAATTGCACCCGCCAGCCACAGGGAATTCACGGTAGAACTGGAGCAGAATTGCGAGTAGCGAAACAGAGATTCGGCATTGTCGCCTACATTCAGCGGGCTTTCGCAGATCAACACTTCCCATTTTTTTTTCTCTCGCTCGTCTATGATTGGACGGCTGTAAAAGTCGAGTTCCCAAATAGTAGCCATGCCGCGCTGTTAAAAATTAATCCTTTCTCATGTTACCGGACAGCGGGCAAGTTTCTGATGCTGACAATATCAGGCTGATTTTCAATCGCGGGCGATCGCCTTAACCTCAATCTGGGTCTGTCAAACGCTGGCTACTCAAAATAGTCCGGGCAATCCTTGGCACTCGTTGGTTACTATATAGTTGAGAGAACTGCTTGATAAATATTGCCAGTAGTTAAGTTTAGTAAATCTCATCATGCACAACAATTAAAATACCCAGAGCATAACTGTTGTCCAAAAAGTAAGTATAAAATATTTCGGAGTCTTACATAAAGCTGCCCTTCATACTGCATCTTAGCCGGAGTAGTTACTAGATCAATATTTTTGGGCGGCTGTGATAATTCTTGTGCCAGAGTGGCGATCGGCGATGACATAAACAGGAAAAACCTATGATATCGGTTGAATCTCTGATTAATGCTGTCAAAAACTTAGATGTGGAAATGTGCCAGAGTGCTGTTACGGCTTTGGGTATTGAATCTGTGATTGACACCCTCAGACACCCAGACTGGGAAGTGCGCCATAGTAGTGCCATTGTTTTGGGTGAGCTAGGCGACAAGCAAGCGGTTGAGCCCCTGATCCAAGCTCTCAACGACTCAGAGATAGAAGTGCGCCAAACTGCTGCTGAGGCTTTAGGCAAACTGGGTGATAGACAAGCGGTTGAGCCCCTGATCCAAGCTCTCAATGATGAGAATACTTGGGTGCGCGAAACGGCTGCCCGGATTTTGGGCGAGATGGGTGACGATCGAGCTACCCGGCCACTCATTAATCTATTTAAACATGATGAGCGGGGGCTGCGTCGGACAGCTACGGTGGCTTTAGTTAAGCTTGGTGAACGGGGATTATCACCGTTGCTCAACGCGCTCACAGATGAGAATAAATGGGTGCGGTTTCATGCCGTAGAGACGTTGGGCAAGTTAGGCGACGCACGAGCCACCCTGCCACTGATCGAGGCGCTCAAGGACTTTGACTTTGATGTTCGTAGGAGTGCTGCCCAAGCTTTAGGTGAGCTTGGGGATAAGCGGGCGAGTGAACCGCTGATAGAAGTTCTCAAAGATAATGATGCTGAGGTGCGCCGACTAGCTGCGTTTTCCTTGGGTAAGGTTGGGCACACCGACAACACACGGGCAGTAGAGTCTCTGATTAATGCCCTTAAGGATACGAACCGTTCTGTGCGCTCTAGTATCACTGTTGCGTTAGGTTATCTAGGTAATCTGCAGGCAGTTGAGCCACTGATCGATGCTCTAAAAGATGGCGATCGCAATGTGCGTATTAATGCCGCTACGTCTTTAGGTCAGCTAGGTGATGTGCGAGCAGTTGAACCTCTAAGCATCGCCCTGAGCGATCGGTCTGAGTCGGTACGCTGTTCTGCTGCCAAAGCTTTGGGTCAGTTGGCTGAGTTGGGCGGCTTGCGTGTGTTTGAACTGTTTATTCAGATGCTTCATGACTATAGGGACGCAGATTGGCTCCCGAATTTTGCCCGATTTTTGGGCAAAATGGGCGATCGGCGAGCTATTGAGCCACTGGTAAAATCACTTAATTATTCAAATGAATTCAGGTGTGGCTTTGCGCTCCACAACGATGCAACGGAAAATGGCGGCTACGTGCCAATTTTTGCGGGGCTAAAGGTTGAAGAGCCACGTCTGGCCGTTGTCGAGGCTTTGAATAAATTAACTGGCAGCAGCGCCGTTAAGTTACTGTTAGACATCCTCAGACAGCCAAATCATCCTCTACGCCAAGATGCTGCCGGAGCGCTGGGCAACTTGGGCGAACTGTCCCAATTGCCATTAATTAATGCACTTAAGGATGAAGATAGTTTTGTGCGACAAAGTGCGGCTGAGGCTTTGGGCAACATTGGTGATGAACGCGCAGTTCCAGCGCTGATTGAAGCGCTCGGTGACGGAGATGACAAAGTGCGTTTGAGTGCGATCGAGTCTTTGCGCTGGATTGACAACAAAAAAGCGGTTGAACCTCTGATCGATCTGCTTAGAGATTCTAATTGGCAAGTGCGCGAAGCTGCCATCAGAGCCTTAAGTCGGCTGCGGGACGATCGGGCTATGAAACCACTCGCCGATATGCTCAAAGATGAAAATAGCGAGGTACGCAAGCAAGCTGTCTCTGCTTTGGGCAAGTTTAAGGGCAACCAAGATGTTGAACTGATAATCGAGTTGCTTAAAGATCGTGATTGCCAAGTGCGTCAGGAAACAGCCTATATTTTGGGTCAACTGCGCGACGCGCGGGCAGTGGAACCGCTGATATCGGCACTGTTAAATGACTCTGACGTGTCTGTGCGTCGGTTTGCTGCGATGTCTTTAGATCGGATTGGTGACAAGCGGGCGATCGAACCACTAATCGACGCTCTTAAAAATGAGCAAGAGAGCTACGCGCGTTCCGAGGTTGCCAGGGCTTTAAGCCGTATGGGCGATGAGCGGATAGTTGTACCGTTTATCAATGCTCTTGGGGATTCAAATATCCATGTCTACTATGCTGTTACTGATGCTTTGGGTGAGTTAGGCGACACCCGTGCCGTCGAACCGCTGATCCAATTGCTTAAGGAGGGGCCTTTTCACGAGCTTCGGCAGGCAGCTAGCGCTTTGGCAAAAATTGGGGACGTGCGAGCAGTAGAGCCACTAATCGAAGCTCTGAAACTGCCTTCGCACACTACCCGTAAAGCAGTTGCACAGGCTCTAGAGGAGTTGGGTGATTTACGGGCGGTGGAACCCCTGATTGAAACACTTAAAGATGAGGATGAAGGAGTGCGAGGGGCAGCGGCTAAAGCTTTGGCAAAGCTTGGCGATCGGCGATCGCTTTTACCATTGCTCGATGTCCTTTCTGATAGTAGTCCCCTGGTACGTTTCTGCGCGGTGGAGGCTTTAGGTAATCTGGGCGATGTCAGTGCACTCGAGCCGCTCATTCCGTTGCTTAAAGATCGAGCTTGCGGAATAAGCGAAAGTGCTGCTAAGGCTTTGGGCAATCTTGGGGATGCACGGGCCGTAGAGCCACTAATCGAAACTTTCCAGGATAGTTATTACGGAGGTGATGCTGCCGTTGAGTCTTTGGTCAAGCTGGGCGAGCCTGCCTTACTGCGACTGTTTGATGTCCTCAAGGATCAGAATAAAAACGTGCGGAGGAATGCTGTTAAGGCTTTGGAGAAGTTTGGGGATGCACGGGCGATCGCACCGCTCACTTCTGTACTAAACGATCGAGATCCAAACATAGGTTATGACGCTGGCAATGCACTCAAAAGCATCCGCAGTCGGCAAATTCTTTAAGCTCAAAACCATTGTTGGGGTTAAAGTTGCGCTCTGGTGCTTCAGCAAAGCAGTGGTCGGGATTGCGATTGGGCACCATTTTGCCGATCGCCGCAACTGGAACAAGTTCTTCAGGAATGATGATTTTACTTGGAGCCAGATGCAAGCTGTTATTGATACCCACAAGCTTAAACAATCATCAATAAATCCGAGATGCCCACTGCAAAATTGCTAAACTAGAAAACAGACAGTAAATTCTATGTATCAGTCCTATTTGAGGGACACAACAAATAGCAGTTATTGCTGCTCGCCACTTGTTCTGCGGATTTTATCAATAAATAATTCAGAAACCGGAATTATTCTTCCTTAGTATGACTCCTGAATTATGACTTCTAAATTATTCTTAAATTGCGCTTTTCTTTAAACGATTTTTACAGAATTGGCGCTACCAATCAAAACAAACAGTATCGCTTGATTCCATGAGACAAATCATTCTCGAAAAGATTGTTTCAACCTTACAACCTTTAGATTTTGTTCTCGCTTTGTGGCAAGGAGGTTCAGCAGCACACGGATACACCGACGAGTGGTCAGACCTCGATATTGCAGTTGTGGTTGAAGATAACTGCGTGGAAGAAACCTTTGAGATTGTGGAAAAAACCCTCGCAGAAATTGGCGAAATCGAACTCAAATATCGAGTTCCAGAACCCGCTTGGCACGGTCAGTCGCAGTGCTTCTGGCGGCTGAAAGAAACCCCGCCCTTCTTGCTAATTGATTTCGCCGTTTTTCGGCGCAGCAGCCGTAACGATTTCCTGGAAATAGAGAGACACGGACAAGTCCCGATCGCCTTTGACAAAGCTAATCTAATTGTACCGCCTCCTTTGGATAAAAACCAGCATTTATCCCAAATGGAAACCCGATTCAACGAAATTAAAATCCGTTTCGATTTGCTGCAACCTCTGGTAAAAAAAGAGATTTATCGCGGACATTTAGTAGATGCGATCGGCAACTATCACAATTGGACGCTTCTACCCTTAGTCGAACTGCTGGGCATGATTTACCGTCCGCACAGGTACGACTTTGAACTAAAATATTTCAGCCGAGACTTTCCGCCCGAAATAGTCGATCGCGTCGCACCGCTGTTCTGCATTGCCAACCTTGAAGATTTGGCAGCAAAACAGCAAATAGCTGAGGCTTTTTTTGCAGAAATTTTACCGCTTGCAAAAGCTAATTTTTCCTCTGAAAGTCCCCTAACACTACCGCCATAGGCTCAAGATTTCGTAACGAAAGCGATTAATATAGTAGCATCAACCTTAAAGAGTAACATCTCGTGACAAAACTCAGCGTCAACATCAACAGAATCGCCCTCCTCAGAAACTCTCGAAACATCGGCATCCCCAGCGTTACGGAAGCCGCAAAAACAGTAATTGCTGCCGGAGCTCATGGCGTTACAGTCCATCCCCGCCCGGACGAAAGGCACATCAAAGCTACCGATGTTTACGAATTAGCCAAAATGCTAACTGTCGAGTTCAACATCGAAGGAAATCCATTTCAGCCGCCATTTATGGATATTGTTTGCGATGTAAAACCGGCTCAGTGTACCTTAGTCCCGGACGCTCCAGACGTGCTAACATCCGATAGCGGTTGGAATATTCCCGAAAATCGCGATCGGCTCTTACCAATTATTGAAAAATTAAAAGACAACGGCATCAGAGTCAGCTTGTTTATGGACGCAGATGCTGCTCTCATGCCGCTAGCAAAAGAAGTTGGAGCAGACAGAGTAGAACTGTATACAGAACCCTACGCAACTGCTTTTCGCGAAGCTAGAGTAGAATCTGTTTTTCAACAATATGTCTTAGCAGCTCAAGCCGCTCAATCAGCAGGTTTGGGAGTGAATGCCGGACATGATTTAAATTTGCAAAACTTAGCTAAATTTTGCTCTATTCCTGATATACTCGAAGTATCAATTGGTCATGCTTTAATTGCGGAAGCGCTAGAAATGGGGTTGTTCAACACAGTACAAGCTTACCTGAAAATCCTCGCAGGTTCGTAGTACAAATTAACCTCATGTGGGAGGGCGGGTGAGTGCCCCGGTAAACTCGTTTGTATCAGAGGTACTAACCGCCACCCGCCATTACAAGTGGTAAGGTGCGCAGTGCGCACCTTACAGGTAGAGTGTGTGCGTCCAGGACTGATAATTAGTCGATCGCCAAAAACTAAGTAAGACTAGGGCTGTTACCCCGTGGGGGTGCCAGCCTTTTTCTAGTAGTAAGGCAGAGCCAGAATCCAAAACACCGCGTTTTTTGGGTGGGGGATTTTTTTAAGCAAGAGCCTCCGAAACAGCTTGAATTTTCCTAGACCAAATTACTAATATTCTCTAATGATATTATGTGTAGGGAGTATCATTGAAACGTCCCGAAAAACAGAGGCTACTACTTAGCTCCCGAACTGCCAATCTGCTACCATCAGTTTTTGTGCAAGTACGAGATATTTACGTGTATCCTCTATGCTGCTGTAGCCTCACTCCGATCGCCAGATTTGATCCGGTGAAAACAGGCTAACACAAGTAACCATATACAACTCCTTACCCCCCTCGGAAGTGCGACATGAAAAAACTAATTTTACTGACTGGAATGCTACTGATGATGACAGCAAAATCAGTATTTGCCGCCCCAGTAGCCCCAAAATTTGAACCGAGCGAGCTGATGGCTGCCTCGGAAATTACAGAAACCGTTAACAAACCCCCTACATCTGCGCCATTTCCAAAGCTAGAACCCATCGAGCGAATGTCAACCTCGGAAATTAGAGAAACCATCAACCAACCCACCACCTATATTTTTGAAGGCATAAAAGGGCGAGAACTCACTCTCTCGCTGTGGGCGGGACAACTGACAGCCGAACTGTACAGTCCCAATGGTGAAAATATGGGAGTTATTGAAAAAGCAGACAATCAGTGGATCGGCCAGTTGCCAGAGTCCGGCATCTACCGCGTGCGAGTTATCCCGAAAGGTGAAACCAGCAGCTTCGTACTCGGACGCGACTTTAACGCCAAGTGGACTTATAGACCCGATCGCGCAATTCCCATAGCATTCAAGGAAAAACAAGCCACAATTAAACTCAAAATGTCCGGCTACCAAATCCAGCCCATCACGGTTCAAGGCAAGCAGGGACAGACAATCAGGGTGACAGCTAGCAACAAAAATCTAGATCTGGCGATCGAATCTCCGTCGGGACAACTCCTGGATCAAGGCGAAGGTCAAACTTTTGCTCAACTACCGGAATCCGGGACTTACCGGGTGATCGTAGTTGCCAAGAGGCCGGTCAAGCCCTCCATCAGAGTTTCTGTGCAATAGCAAAGATCGCACAAATACTTTCGGGCGATCGAATTTCCGCCCCCCAAGCACAAAAGCTCGCCCGATCGGCGAGCTGTTTTTTTGCGTAAAATCAACCTTGGATCAGCGCTTCAAAACGTTCTTGTTTCCAAATGCAGCTTAAATCCGAGTCAGCTAAAGCTAACTCTCGGTATAAATTAGGCATAAACTCCACAGCCCGCTGCAAATTGTCAAGGGCCAAATCAGCAAATCCCAGTAGCGCATAACAACAAGCTTTATTGTAAAAAGCATTAGCAAAATCAGGATTTATTTCTAAAGCAATTTCGTAGCAAGCAATCGCCTCCGAGTAGCAGCTTTTTCGCGCCAATTCCACACCCCGGTTATACCAAATTAAATAATCTTCAAAGAGAGACTCAGATGTGGGAGTGAACTGGCCATTTGTCTGATTTAAACCTACTAATTTCCCCAAAGCAACTCTCCGTTCGCCCACAGCTTCAGCTCTGCCCGGTTTTAGAGCGAGCGATCGGCTAAAACTAGCCACTGCTTGTTTGTAAAGTCCCATTGAGTTGGCAGCTAGACCGCGATTGTACCAAGCCTTGGCATCGTCAGGGTTAAACTCGATCGCCCTGTCAAAACTGTTAAGCGCCTGATAGTAAAGCTTGAGTTCCAACAGAGCATTACCTCGGTTGTACCACGCCCAAGCAGCCTCCGGGTATAATTTTAAAGAGCGATCGAAACTCAGAACCGCCTTATCGTAAAGCCCCATATCAATCAGCGTCAGTCCCCGGTTGTGCCAAATACTAGCCGCGCAGGGGTTGAACTCCAGAGCCCTGTCAAAACTGTTGAGAGCCTCCAACCAGCGCCCCAACTTTCCTAAAGCAATAGCCCGGTTGTGCCAGCCAAAGCTCGCATTCGGCTCCACTACCAAGGCCTCATCAAAACTTTTCAAGGCCTCTAAGTGCCGTTCTAAGTTCCCCAAAGCCATACCTCGCCCAAACCAAGCCTTATAATGATCCGATTGCAACTTCACAGCTCTGTTAAAGTTGGCCAGAGCACCATCATTATCGTTAGCTTCGAGGTGGCGCGAACCCAGATGGTAATACCAAGCGGCTTCCAAGTTTTGAATTAAGTTCATAATACTTCGCATCTATCTTAAGACTGATTTTATATGAAACAATACCGGGATTTAAACGGTAATTCCACTAAAAATCTGAAAATTTTGATACAGGGCGATCTTCCGTACACGCTGCTAGTAACAACCTCAACAATTGGCAATCAAAAATAACTATTTTCCTCTCGTAAAATGCTCTTTCAGCTAACCGCACTCATCGTTTTTGAGAGCTGCTGCGAATCTTAAATCTGCGTGCATCAGGCAACTATTACCGCATCCCGAATTAGGTTTGCAGTTACACAAAGAGTGCTCGATCACCCAAAGTCCAACTGCAAATCTCATAGCGCTTATAGCTTCTACTTCTGCTTGCCCAATTCAAGCAACCACAACCGCTGTTTTAGCATTCTCGCTCAACAGCAATCTGCCAGCAGCATCAATACTAAAATCCTTCCCCAGCACAAAACCCTTGCCCATCAACCGCTGGCAAACAACCAGCGCCGTAATCCGGCGAATTTCTTCCATCACGTCAGCAGGAATCAAATAACTCAAACTCCAGATCACCGACTCGCAGTCAGACCAAATCAAACGCTCAATACTGACAATCATCAAAGCAGCTACACACTCAACAGACAGCCGCCCTCTGAGATCGGCAATTAAATCTTTACCAATTAAGCTATTGCGAGTCATCATCGCTCTAGCCATCTTTCCAATTTCTTGTTCGAGTTCTAAATGATTCATGCTTGGCACTGGCTGTGATGTTTTTAAAGCACTACTAAGAGTAAAAACAGTAGACGCTACCAGGCTCTGCCCTAGCGTAGCTGACGCAGGCTCTACCGCAACTCCTTTTAACAAAGTATACCTAAAGAAAGATCCAAAATGTATCTAAAGGCAGATATCAGAATATATTTTTTTTGGTATAAATAACTGAAGCAATTCCCACAAGAGTTTTTACGAGCAGCAAATTGAGTATTTGTGCTCGCTCTGGCCCTGAGTAAAGTCAATCGATTTTAGATTTTAGATTTTAGATTGAAGAATTGGAGAAAGCGACCTCACGGATGAATCCGGGG
>JAICRN010000690.1 GCA_025937335.1 Microcoleus sp. TY_ISSM_2_bin.22 | reverse complement strand
TTTAGTCGGGCGGTTGATTCGATATCACGTATTTGTCAAAGGACGGCCGCCCAATTACCGCTTTGATTGGAAGTTGAGTTTAGCTGACTATTTGGGGGCAACTCCCGATTATTTGGTGGAAAGCGTGTATCCGGGAAACGATGTTTTGCGCTCAAATCCAATGGAACAGGATCGCGCTGCTATTCAAAGGTTAAATAGATCGCAGCGGGATGCTTTGGTTCAAGCCTTGGTTGATGTTTTTACGGAGAGTTCCGGGGGTAGCCCCACACCGGCGGCGGGGGAAAAACCGCAAGGGCGATCGAATTCCCCGGAAATACCGCAGCCGCAGCCGGGAGATGCGAAGTTGCTGCTACCGTAATACTCAGGGATGCAGAAACCGGGTTTTTTACGAAAATACTGCATTTGAGCTTTTAACACTGATAAAAAACCCGGTTTCTTTCGTTTCGTATTTATGGGTAAGTCCTACTAATATAAAATCTAAAATCCAAAATCTAAAATCTAAAATCCCTCAATGGTGGAACGTGTAATTAAGACTGGTAGCGGATGGCGTTTGGGATGGAACCCGGAGGCGGAGGATTTTCAGGGTTTGGTGGCTGGCGACGGTTGGGCGATCGAACTCACGGAGGCTGAGTTGAACGATTTTTGCCGATTGTTGGGACAATTAGCCGGCACAATGAGTCACATGGCCTCTGAGTTAATGGACGAGGAAAAAATCGCCATTGAAGCCGAAAGCGACTTGCTGTGGGTGCAGGTGGAAGGCTATCCCGAAACTTACAGCGTGCAATTGATCTTGAATGCTGGCCGGAGGTGCGAGGGTTTTTGGCCGGCGGCTGCCGTTCCGAGTTTGGTGCAGGCCGCAAAAGTTTTAAAAGTTTTTTGACTTTTTCGGGAACTCCATGCTAAGCTATTAAAGCTGTCGGGGCGTAGCGCAGCTTGGTAGCGCACTACTTTGGGGTAGTAGGGGTCGTGGGTTCAAATCCCGCCGCTCCGATAGATGGAATCCTTGAGCAATCAGGGATTCCATTGTTTTAGGGAAATTTTGACACTTCACTAGCTATTGCCACAACTCGCCACAAACCGCCATAATCGGACAACAAGTAAGATCGAATTAATATCCAAAAATATGGCTTCTGGTAAAGTTGCGGTACAAAGTATTAAGGGAAGGCTTCGGCTAGCTTGGTCGTGGGGCGGCAAACACTTTTGGTGGTAAATCGGTCTGCCGGATACTATAGCCAACCGCAAATCAGCCTCCATCAAAGCCCGCAAAATTAAACTCGATGTGACCAGCGGCAACTTCGATCCATCACTGGCAAAGTGCAAGCCTCAAAAACAAGAATCAATTGTTGTTCACTTGCTCTTGTATTATTTAAAATACGGGAGTGTTCCTATTGCTATGAAGCGGATAAATCATCTTTCAATTGTGCAACGCCTCGCAATTAGCAGATCGTCAACTGGTTCACCCCTGCCATCAAATTCAATCTGTTCCCAGAATAGTACCGCAATATCTGGAACAATCGATCGATCGCCAAAGGTACACCGCAACTCGGGAAAAGCATAAGCTATCTTTGGAGTTTCCGTCACCTGATTAATTTCGTTGCAGGCTTTTGATTGCAATCGACTGTGCTTTGTTTTCGGCAGCGGCTTTTGGATAATTTCCCCCTCAATGTATTCGCTGGCAACTTTGGTTTGGGGTAGTTTCAGAAATTCTTCAAGGGTGAGGTGCCCAGTTGCGATTGTCATAAATAATATCGTTTTCGGTAGCATCGGAACGATACTGAGAACACGGCGCAGTGCCCTGTCCCTACCCCGATTAATTGTAGGGACACTCTTGCTTTCGCGGTGTCGAAAGCTGTGGGTAATATTAATTCCGATGCTACCGGAGTTGATATACATTGCTCGATTATATCTATATTTAGCCTAAGCTAAAAAATATTTATGTTGCATGAAAATTGTGTTTTCTAGCCTATTTTTGCGTAACAATCTGCTGTTTAAATTCAAACAAATTAGGATTTTTGGGGTCATAAAACGCCCGCAGCCAATGCACGTTTGGAGAACCAAAAGTTTCAACTCTAGTAAAATTTTTCATTCTCGGTAATTGAGTCTCATCGGTAAAATGAGGTAAAGGTTTATCGATGCGGAAATAGTGAGTATCGCCGTGGACGAATACAACCTGCCCTGGGAAATTGCGTGTTTCTGTTTCCAGAGTTGCGATAAAATCGTTGTAGCCGCTTCTTCTTTTGTCCGTCGGATCGAATTCAAATCCCGGATTGGCCTGTGCAACTAACACAATTCCTTTGCTGTTGCTGCGTTTGGCTAAAGCAAAACATTCTTCGATCCAGGCTAAGTTAGCTGAATTGCGATCGGCATATTCTGCATCTGCTTCCGGAGTGCGGCCAAAATTGTTGTTGCTTCCCGGCATATTAATCGCGAAAAACACAACGCCATGATAAATCCAGCGGACATTTTCGCGGAATTTAGCAAACTGCGGGTTTTCGCTTTGACGGGTGAGAGTTAAGGTGCGTTTTCCCAAACTTTGATTACCGTTGCTAAATATTTCCCGCAGTTTAGCGAGTCTTTCCACTGGATCGTAACTGCCGTTTTTTGAACGGTGGCAATCCGTCCATTCATTATCGCCATAGGCAAGAATAAACGGCATATCAAAATTGTCAAATAACAGCTTGCGGCTGACAAAAGTTGCATCATCGCAGACACTAGAACCGTTTTTAATGTCGCCGTCGTGGACTACAAACGCTGCGGGCGATCGATTGATATCTGCAATCAAACTCGGAAATTTTGCTTCTTGTTCGGCACTGTAGGGCAAATCGCCAATCAAGGCAAATTCAAAAGGTCGATTGCCCGAAGTTTGAGCGTAAGTTAAAACGCCAAAACCCGTAATTAATACAAAAACAATAAAGGCAAGAATTAGATAGTTTTTTTTCATTTATTTAGTTGTAACTAAATTAGTTATGATACCATATAAGCCGACAAATTACTATAAAAAATCATGAATTTTCGTCGGTTGCTCT
>JAICRN010000385.1 GCA_025937335.1 Microcoleus sp. TY_ISSM_2_bin.22 | reverse complement strand
GTGTTAAAACCGATTGATATTGCAGCTAAAGTTGTCCTTGATGCCCATCCAAGTTTTGAAGGTGATGTCATATTACCTACTGTTATTGAGGAAAATCCCAGTTTTCAAAGTAAAGCATTAATTGCTACTGTTACTGGGGAAATATGCAAGCTGATGGATCGAGTTCATGCTAAAACTGCTAATGGACGCTGGGTATTTAATGCTCAACAACGCGATCTAGAACGAGAAGCAATTTTAGAGTTTAGTCGCTACTTTGTTGAGGAGGTATTTGAGAAATCATTTGCGGGCGATCGGGCTCGTTTAGCCGGCCGCCAAATCAACTTAATCCGAGATACCTGCGAATTCCTTTACCGTTTAGAGAATGACAAGGAAAATCGGGCGCGAGATGACAAATCTCCTGACGAATCTCAGGAAGAAGGTGACGATTAAAGCTGACGTTTTTGTTTGACAAGCTACACGCCAACTACAAAACTCACATTTTACATAGGAGACAAATCATGCCTTTCTTGAAAACAGTTGACTCTAAATTTTTCCACGCCGTCATTCCCTACAAACCAATGGGGAAATATGTACACTTTCTGACTGTGCGAGTCACAGAGTCTTATCCCCTCTTTCAAACAGATGGAGAACTCAATAAAGCACGGGTGAGGTCAGGAATTCAAGACCAGAAACCAATCAGCCGCCTGACCATGTTTAAGCGCAAGCAATCTACACCAGAACGTTTAGTCGGTCGGGAGTTGCTGCGTAACTACGGTTTTATGACCGCTGAAGATTGCGAATACAATGTCAAGTTTGCCATGAATAATCCTGATTGCATTATCTACGGATTTGCGATCGGTGACTCTGGTTCAGAGAAATCTAAAGTAGTAGTTGACACAGCATTTTCAATTACCGCTTTTGATGAATCTCACGAGACTTTTACCCTCAATGCTCCCTTTGAGAATGGCACAATGGCATCTAAGGGTGAAGCAGGTTCCAAACCAGGCGAAGTTACCAGTCGCATCAATCAGCAAGACCACATCAAACCCCAGATTTTCTTTCCTAGCATTGTCACCCTAAAAGACCCTACAGAAGCTAGTTTTTTGTATGTTTTCAACAACATTCTGAGAACGCGGCACTATGGCGCTCAAACCACCCGCACGGGTAGAGTCAGAAATGAGTTAATTGGTGTGGTATTTGCTGACGGCGAAATTACTAGCAACCTCCGCTGGACGCAAGCAATTTACGACAAATTGCAGCTTGAAGATAAACTTAATTCCAACAACCCTCTCAATGAAGATGATGTGATTATGGCTGCTAGGGCTGCTATTCAAACATTACTGTCTGAGGAATTTATCGTGCATGAAGACTTTATTGGGGATAAGTTTACACCATTAGTGACAGAGGTTAAAGCTGTTATTGGCAATGAAGATGAACTCAAAAAAATGTTAAAGAAAGCCGATGACGAGGCTAAAGCTTACGCGAAGAAGCATATCAAGGGTAAGGCAGGAGCTACAGCAGCAGCGGAGTAACAACCATGACTTTTATTTACCGCTGTCAAATAGAGTTGCACGATAGCCTTTATTTTGCAACTCGCGAGATAGGGAGACTTTACGAAACAGAGCCGATAATTCACAATTACGCGCTTTGTTACGCCCTCGGTTTGGTGGATAGCGAAATCTATTCCACCACCGTTTCTGAAGAAGATTCCTATCGCTATTTCTGTCCCGAACAAGTTCCTAAATACGAGTCGCATTTAACGGCGCTCAACCAACAGGGGATTTATGTTACTCCGGGGCGATCTATTTCTCACTCCTCTACTCTCAACACTTGGAAATACGCCAACAACAACTATCACGTTGAGATGGAGAAAACTCAGAAAAATATCCCTAGTTTTGGCAGAACAAAAGAAATCGCGCCGGAAAGCAAATTTGAGTTTTTCATAATCTCAGAGAAGTCTCTGAAACTAGCGAAATGGATTCGTCTGGGAAAGTGGATGAGCAAAGCAGCCGTGGAAATTATAGAACAGAAGGAAGTCAAGCGATCGCCCTCAGAAACAGACTTCATCTTTCCCTATCTTCTCAACCCTTTAGATGTGATGTTTTCCCATCAAGTGATTAGCTACGATGTGGTTAATATGCCTCCGGTTAGCCTCATCCAAAATGTCAAAATGCTAGGGCGATATTACGAGTTTGACAAACTCAAAATTCCGGCGTGTATGGAATACCGCTTTCGGGCAGATTAATAGGAGGCAGAGCCTCTAGAAATGCGTTCCCAGGTTCTACCTGGGAACGATAAAAATTAAACCCATTTTAAGCATTAACCATTAACCAATTATGCCGCACAGCCTCGTCCTCAACATCCTTCCCCTGGCCCCAATTCCCCCCGGATACCTCACCGGAAGACACCTGCACGCCCTCTTCCTCACCCTCGTGAGCTCCGTTGACAAAAAACTCGGCGATCGCCTCCACGATGCCGCAGCCCAAAAATCCTTCACTCTCAGCCCTTTGCAAACTAAAAAATGCCCTTTCAAAAAACACCATTTCCTGCAATGGGAACACACAGAACCGATTCCAGAACACACCCTCTGTTGGTGGCGGATTACTCTGCTTGATGACACTTTATTCGGTCAATTAACTAATCTTTGGCTGAATCTCAATCCCTCGAAGCCGTGGCATCTCGGGCCCGCCGATTTGATGATTGCTAAGATTCTCGGAACGCCCCAAGTAGATCAGCCTTGGGCTAATGCTTGTAGTTACTCTCAACTTTACGAACAAGCTTCCGAAACTAATCGTTTAATTGCTTTCAGTTTTGCGACTCCTACTACCTTTCGACAGGGGAAATTTGATTCGGTGATTCCTACTAGAGACTGCGTTTTTAAGAGTCTCCTCAGTCGCTGGAATAAGTACAGCCCGATCGCAATTCCGGATCTTTCCTTAGATGCACTTTTCTCGACATTTGTCAATATCCGCAGTGAAAAGTTGACTAACTATCAAAGCGATTTTGTGGGCATGGTTGGGGAGGTTAGCTATCGGATTTTGGGAGATGTCGAGCCTTTGGTTATTAAGCAAATTAATGCTTTGGCTGATTTTGCTGTTTACTGCGGGGTGGGCAGGAAAACTCCGATGGGTATGGGAATGACTAGGCGAATAGTTGTTAAAAAAAGTTAAACGGATTTTGAGGGCGGGCAAGATGCCGGAATTCCAGGGCGGGCAAGATGCCCACCCCACAATAACACTAAACTCTTGTGGAACAGGCATTTTGCCTGTTGCTAATTCCAATTACTAATCTCTTACAAACCATCAAAATTATGAACGATTATGATTACATTTCGATCGCATCTCTCAACCAATATTCTTACTGTCCTCACCGCTGCTGGCGGATGTTTTGTGCGGGGGAATTTGCAGATAATCAGTATACCATAGAAGGCACGAGTTTGCACGATCGCGTTCACACGATGGGCGAGATTAACCGCGATGAAACTTGGCAGGTGCGGGCGATTTGGCTGAAGTCTGAGAAGTATAAACTCATTGGTAAATCGGATTTGATTGAGTCGGCTGAGGGTGACATTTATCCGGTGGAATACAAGCGGGGACGGAAGGGAGAATGGGATAACGACGAGTTGCAAGTTTGCGCCCAAGCGCTTTGTTTGGAGGAGATGACGGGGAAAACTATTGCGACTGGATATGTGTATTACGCGCAGTCGCATCAGCGGCAATTAGTGGAGATTTCTGAGGGTTTGAGACAGGAGGCGATCGCCACTATCACCGCTATCCAAATTTTGCTGCAAACAGGGACAATGCCTCGACCTAATTATACCAAACGCTGTCAAGGTTGCAGCCTTTATCAGCAATGTTTGCCGCACGCTGCTGAGAAAGTCCTGCGCTATCAAGAAGCTAATTAATCCAAACTACAAATTTAGGAGTCGATCGTGGGGACACTGTATATCAATCAAGATGATGTGTTTATTGGCAAAACAGATGAACGCCTCAATGTCAAGGCAAAGAATCAAATGTTACAGGATGTGCCTTTGATTCATTTAGATGGAGTGGTGATTTTGGGACGGGCGACTATTTCTCCGGCGGCGATCGCAGAATTGCTACAACGGAAAATTCCTCTGACTTTTATCACCGATACCGGTCACTATTTGGGTAAGCTGGAACCGGAATTAAGTAAAAACATTTTCGTTCGCAATGCTCAGTGGAAAGCGGCGGGGGAAACTCCGCAAGCTATTCATGTTGTCCGGGGTTTTATTCGGGGGAAATTGAAGAATTATCGCACCAGTTTATCTCAAACTCAGCGGGAACATTCGGAAATCAATTTAGCCTCGGCAATTATGCAGATTTCCAATGCGATCGCCAAACTTGACAAAACTGACAATATTGATTCCTTGCGCGCACAGGAAGGTGCTGGAAGTGCGGCATATTTCAGGGTTTTCAACCAATTAATTCGCGCGGAAGGCTTTGTGTTTCAACCGCGACACCGCCCTGCTACCGATCCGGTGAATTCTTTGATGAATTTTGCTTACACGCTGCTGCGTCACGACGTGCAAAGCGCGATTAATATTGTGGGATTTGACCCTTATTTAGGATACCTTCATATGCAGCGCTACGGCCGCGTGGGTTTAGCATTTGATTTGATGGAAGAGTTCCGCCCTTTGGTAGCAGACAGTATAATTTTGAATGCGATTAACCGCCGGATTCTGACGCCGAATGATTTTACTGTGGAACCGCTGAGTAATGTGGTGCGACTGTCGGAAACGGGACGGAAAGAGTTTCTGAAGTTGTATGAAAAGAAAAAGCAGTCTGAGTTTAAGCATCCTGTTTTGAAACGCAAGTGCACCTATCAAGAAGCATTTGAAATTCAAGGGCGGCTGTTGGCGAAATATTTGATGGGCGAGATTGACAAATATCCACCTTTAGTTTTGTACTAGATATGCACATTCTGATTTCTTACGATATTTCAGAAGATAAGCGCCGGACAAAGATTCACAAAATGCTCAAGTCTTACGGGCAGTGGATGCAGTACAGTGTGTTCGAGTGTGCTGATTTGAGCGAGACTCAGTATGCTAAGTTGCGATCGCGCCTGAACAAAGTCATCAAACCGAACGAAGACAGTATTTTGTTTTTCCCGCTGTGCGCTTGCTGTCAGGGTAAGATCGAACGCATTGGTGGGGTAGTGCCAGTCGATCGCACAATATTTTTTGCTTAGTTTCCGTGAATCGGTAGGTGTTAAAATGGGGGTATCAAATTTTTCGGCTCAAACTCATGTGGAGCAAGAGTTTGATGCCCCCAACCTGAAAAAACGATTCACGGAAAGTCTGAAAGCTTTACAGGATAACGTTTTGGAGTGAGGAAGAAGAATTTGCTATTGACAAGACCCAGGCTGGAATGGTACTTTTGTTTTAGATTCACGGAACTGAACCTTGAAAACCAAATACAGCAAGGCTTCTGGAACGGGCGGCCGAAATAAACCTAAATCCCTATCAGGGATTGAAACTTTACCCCAGAACTCTTCCTTGGCTGAAGTCAAGCCGAAATAAACCTAAATCCCTATCAGGGATTGAAACGGGAGGGGTGGTATGGAATTTGAGGAAAATTTAGAGCCGAAATAAACCTAAATCCCTATCAGGGATTGAAACTCTAATGCTTCCGCAATCTCTTCAAGCCTTGAAACGGCCGAAATAAACCTAAATCCCTATCAGGGATTGAAACCTTCCCCGGTTCTGCCGGGGATTCTCGCACAAAACTTGGCCGAAATAAACCTAAATCCCTATCAGGGATTGAAACCCC
>JAICRN010000194.1 GCA_025937335.1 Microcoleus sp. TY_ISSM_2_bin.22 | reverse complement strand
TTCACAGAAATTGAAACCATCCGTCAGCAACTCGATAAAGTTTTTGACCAACGGGCAGCAACGAGAAATAACTCAGAAGCCACTTGGATGCCCGCTCTAGAATTGGCTGATGCTGGGGACAACTTCGTATTAAAAGCACAACTGCCCGGAATTGACCCCAAAGACATCGACGTTCAAGTGACTCGCGAAGCAATTTCTATCTCTGGCGAACGCCGCTGCGAAAACACAGACGAGAAATCGGGGTACGTCCGCTCGGAATTCCGCTACGGCAAATTCCACCGGGTGCTTTCCTTGCCCGCACCCATTCAAAACGACTCCGTGCAAGCTGAATGCAAAGATGGCATTCTGACGCTGACTCTGCCCAAAGTGACTGAAGCTCGCAATAAAGTCGTCAAGATTAATTTAGCTGAAATTGCTGGAGCTTCAGCGAATCCCACTTTGGAACAGGCTAACCAATAACAATCGGCTGTGCTTAATGGAGTGAGGCAAATTTCTCCAAATTGAGCCTGATTGGATTTACTTAACAACAGCGGAACTGGAAAAGTTGATACCGGGAGCTACCATTGCTCTCGGTATTTTTTATTTGGGAAAGCCGAGCGAAAAACCGCTTGAACCCGCAGTGAATTCAGTAACGCTTATAAGGCAGGTTTTCAGTAAATGCAGTCGATGTGCACTTCGCGAGCAGAATACCCGACCGCGAGTCCAGGGGCATTGAAATCCCTCAGTCCTCCGTTCCACCGCTTCTGCGGCAAGTAAAGGCGCTGGGATGTCTGCGGCGATGGTTGAGACTGGAGGCGATCCGGTCACGAAAGAGCTCGTCGCACCTACTTCAAGGCGGGCTTCGAGCTGTTACCAGTTGCCAGATACTTCAAGAAGCTCGGTAGTGCAGGTGTTAAGTCTCAAGGTTTATTTGGTTCTAGAGGGACTCGCGCATTGTATCCTTCAACTTAATGCGCGAGCCCGCTCTATTAGAAGAAACAAATTTTAGGAGAGCTAAAGAGAGGCAAACAAGCTCCCAGCTATAAGTCGGCTCAAAAAGCTATAAGACGATTAATCGAATTGGCTGCTACAACAACGACAGCAACAGCCCCTTCGGAGCAATACACAGATAACTTCCCTTTCCCGTATATTACTTGGATAAGGATTTTTGTGAGTGAAGTTAATGATTGTTGCATTCCCAGAAACGGCTCGCCGGAGGCGGTTAATTGTGAAGTTCGCCAACAGTATCGATTGCTGCTCAAACCCCGATTTCAAGATTTGAGCTAACGCATCTTTAGTCCCGAGCGGGTTGAGTGCAGCGCTGTTGATAAATTTGAGCCGCTCGATCTGTAGGATTGCGGCGCAGGCACTGAGCAAACAATCGCTCCGCATCTCTAAGCTTTTGCCAATGGTAGAGTACCAAAGCTTCTTCAAATAGCGTTCTCGTGGCTGCCTTGCCCTCATAAGTCTCGGGCGGATCGGCATCGAAAACTTCAAAAATCGATACCGCTTTTGATTTTCCCTTAACTCTTACGCGATCGATAAGACGGATAGCATACTGGTTAGAATCTGGCAAAGACTGGAAAGTTTGGTGACTAATTAATATAGAAACTCCATATTTTTTGGTCAAGCTTTCTATCCGCGAGGCTAAATTCACGGCATCGCTAATCACCGTGCTGTCCATCCGGTTTTTCCCCCCAACTGTACCGAGTATTAAAGAACCTGTATTGATGCCAATGCCAATCTTAACCGGCACGTATCCAGAAGAGGTGCGATGTTGGTTGTATTCAGCAAGGCGGCGCAGCATATCAATTCCTGCTTTCACTGCATTATCTGCCTCACCGCTAAATAGAGCCATAATTGCATCGCCAATATATTTATCAATAAACCCTTGGTTTTCAATAATAGCTGGCTCCATGTGAGACAAATAGGAATTAATAAATTTAAAATTGTCTTGAGGATTCATACTTTCCGATAAACTTGTGAAGTCGCGAATATCGGAAAATAATACTGACATCTCCTGTTGAACTTGGTCGCCTAATTTAACATCAATAATACTTTCTTTATCCAAAATTTGGAGGAATTGACGGGGGACAAAGCGCTCAAAAGCTTGGTTGAGTTCGGTAAGATTGTTGTAGAGACGGGCATTTTCAATGGAAATTGCTGCCTGAGAGGAAAGCAGATTTAAGAGTTCTACGCGCTCTGAAGTAAAAGCCTTTGTGGTTAGATTATTTTCTAAATAGATAATTCCTGCCAGTTTACCTTGATGTTGGAGAGGGAAGCACAAAATTGATTTAGGCTTGTGTACTTTGATATAGGAAGAACGAGCAAATTTAGGGTCATTAGCAGCATCGTTCAAGACTACACTTTCCTGCGTGCGAGCCACATAGTTAACAATTGTGTGAGACATGAGAAGTTTATCCTCAGGTTCCCATGCAGACTTGATGGGGGTTGACCGCAACACAGTTACGCTATCTTTATCCGCAGATCCTTCAGCTTCAATCAGCAATTTTCCCTTAGTTTCCAGAATCAAAAAGCCCTTTTGCGCTCCGGCATTCTCAATAATAATCCGCATCAATTTCGCCAGTAATTTATCTAGCACAATTTCCTCGGATAGGGTTTGTGAAGCTTTCACGACTGCGGTCAAATCCAGCTCGAAAGAAGTGCTACTGCCAGTTGTGGTTGGTGGTGCGGATATTTTTGTGCTAAATGTTCCCCTATTCGAGGGCTTTCTTTGTAATAACTGAGGATAGCGCGTATCTAAATCGTTAACTTTAGCTGTTGCACCCCAGCGGAGATAGCAATAACGGGCATCTTGCATATAGACTTGCGCGATTTTATCTTGAGCTAAAGCGAGATAAAACTTAGCGGCGAGTTCGTGTGCCAGTGCTTCTTCATTGATGTATTCATGTTCCTTAGCAAAAGCAATAGCTTTTTTGTAATAGTCCATTGCCACCACCTCTGCCCCTTGAACTCGGTGCCGTTCTGCTTCTACAAGATAAAATTTATGTAAATAATTCATTGGGGCATGATGCGCCCATTTTTTCAGCTTTTTTTGGTTATATTGCACCTTTCGAGATAAGCCCTTTTGCTGGAATTTTGAGTAAGAATAATACACAGCAAATCTTGCAAGCGAATCGTAAAAGTAAAATAATGCAATAGTCAGCATCGCTGCTGCACTATCTATATATTTTTCCGCTAGTGCCGCATTGTCTAGTGCTTCCTCGTACTCTCCAAATAGGTAACAGAGTGTCAGTTTTTCAAGATATGTATGAAAAAGTAAAGTTCGGTCATTCGCCTCAACATCAAGGAGCAGTCTTTTCGACTCGTCATAAACATCACCAATTAAACGACAGGGATTTTTCGATTGCCCCATTAAATTCAAAACCTTCTGGCGACTTATATTAATGAAATGAAAGTCTCGCTCTTGCCTTAATTTTTGAATAGCATCGCTGTATTTGGTTGCCTCCCGCTCAATAACAGCTAACTCCTGTCCTATGCAAGAGGAATGGTAGAAGTACATCTCTACGCAATACTTCCCATACTCTAAATCTCCTGTTTCTAGTCCGATAGAATATCCGAGCAGCAAAGGCTGTAACGTCTGTCTTCCATGCTCCTGCCAATGCCTAATAAAGTAATTAAAAATAGAGATTACTTTAGTTTTCACGCTCCTAGCGTTGAGCCGTTCTGATAGACTTAAAGCTAGATTGCCAAATTTATAACCGGATTCAATGTTTCCTATTACTCCACAAAGAATCAAACCATAACATACATACATCATTGAGGAAAAGGAAGCATTGCCGTATTTGACCGATATATTGATACCTTTAAAAATAACCAGCGGGAATAAATTAGGAGCAGCTCTATAGGAAGCAGAAACTATTGTCGCTAGAATGCGAATTGCTGCCAACTTATCAGGAGCAGTCATTACAGGTAATTCGATTAAGTCCTCAATTCTTTTACCGAGCAAGGCTAATTTTGTCCCCATCAAACCGAGTAAAATATCTAAGTTACTGGGTTTTTTAGGCAAGCTCACTCCTAACAGCTTCAGAACTGTTAGTCCGGTATCAACTGCTTCTAATGGCTTGTTCTGCGTTAGATAAGCAGAGATTTTGACTTCATAAACTTTCACCTTATCCAACAATACTTGGCCGTGTTGCAGCACGACTGAAACTAATCTCTCCATTTCGTCGAATTGACCGCACAAATAGGCGGCTTCTGCGGCTTCTACATACAGAGCAAGCGTAGTATCGTAATGCCTCTGCCAACTTGACCCCTCTTCACTTTCCCCCGGAGTTAGGGAGGACTGAGGGGGGTTCAACAGTTCTAAGCCGCTTGTTAGGTAGGTAAAGGCGGGTTGATAAGCGGCTGAGGCTTTTGCTTTCTTGCCAGCTATTAGGTTTAACTTTGCCAATTCATCTCGTTTCTGCTGGTTTTCGAGCAGGTTGCTGCCGAAATTCAATTGATTAACAATGTCAAAGATTTTTTCTTCTTGCTGCTGGAGTGGGGTACTATTCAGGAGTAGCTGACCGATTTGCAGATGGCAAGCTTGCTTGCGGTGTGAGGGAATGAGAGAGTAGGCGGCTTGTTGGATGCGATCGTGGGCAAACCTGTAAGCTACCTCGAATTCATCCGGATTTATGTCTGTTTGCAGAAATTTGTAATCATCACCCACTGGGACGATTAGACCTTCTCGCACGGCTGACCAGAGTTCGCTTGCCGTTTCTTTTTGCGGCTTTTCACCTACAATTGAGAGAGTTTTTAAATCAAACTGGTTCCCGATACAAGCAGCCGTTTTTAATACTTCTTGCGTCAGTTCTGGTAGTTTTTGAATTTTTTGAATCATCAACTCAACGACATTATCAGTAATACCTAGTGCTTGAATTCGATCTAAATCCCACTGCCAACTGGTACTGAGCCAATCGAAATCTAATAGGTTTTCTGTATAAAGCGACTGGAGAAACTCTTTCAAGAAGAACGGATTACCCCGAGTTTTTGCAAGCACTAATTCGGCTAATGGCTTTGCTTTTTCTGCGTCGCACTTAAGCGTCTCGGCAATTAATTGATTGACACAAGTTAAATCTAACGGCGAGAGCAAAATGGAATTTACAGTTGCTCCAGCTTTTTGAATTTCTGTAATGGTAATTTTTAAGGGATGGGCTGCACTGACTTCATTATCCCGATACGCTCCAATTACCAGTAGATACGAAGTATTTACATCAGTCATGATTAACTGCATTAATTTCAGAGTAGCGGAGTCTGCCCACTGCAAGTCATCTAGAAAGATAACTAAGGGATGCTCTTGCTGACAAAAGACCTGAATGAAATTTTGAAAAACTAAGTTAAACCGATTTTGAGACTCAGTTGCTGCTAGCTCTAGGACGGCTGGTTGCTTGCCAATAATTAGTTCTACTTCAGGGATTACATCAATAATAATTTGTCCGTTTGCACCTAATGCTGATAGGAGTTTATCGCGCCATAGGTGCAGTTGTTCGGACGTTTCAGTTAGCAGTTGTCGAACTAATTCTCGAAATGCACTGACAATAGCACTGTAAGGAATATTTCGCCCAAACTGGTCAAATTTACCAGAAATGTAATAACCGCGCCGTTCGGTAATGGGTTTATAGATTTCCTGAACTAATACTGATTTACCAATACCAGAATAACCAGCTACGAGCATGAGTTGGCTGGTATCATTCGTTATCCGGTCGAAAGCTGCGAGTAACGTTTCAATTTGGCTTGACCTGCCGTAGAGCTTCTGCGGGATTTGAAATTTATCAGAAATATCCCGTTCGCCTAAAACAAAATCTTCAATTTTCTCACCGCTTTCTAGTTGCATCAGACATATCGCCAGATCGTCTCTGATGCCTAGAGCGCTTTGGTATCGTTCCTCTGCTGTTTTCGCCATGAGTTTCATCACGATTTCTGAAACGACTGGAGGAATTTCGGGATTAACTCTATGGGGCGGGATGGGTTGCTTAGCAATATGGCAATGAACCAACTCCATTGCATCGGTATTGTCAAAAGGCAATTGGTTTGCCAATATTTTATAAAAGGTAACTCCGAGCGAGTAAAAGTCAGTGCGGTAATCGATCGCTCGATTCATCCTGCCTGTTTGTTCGGGAGAAATATAAGCTAACGTTCCCTCTAAAACATTAGGACTTTTTAAGATAGTGTTTTCCCTTGATAAGACTGCGGATAAGCCAAAGTCAATAATTTTTAATTCTCCTGTTTGAGAGTTAAAAACAATATTGGATGGGTTAATATCTTTATGAATAATGTTTGAGGAATGAATTCTCCCCAAAGTTTCAGCTATCTGAATGGCAATTTGGAGAAATTCTAATAAGGTAAACTGTCTTGTTTCGAGTAATCTCTCTAAGGATTCTCCCCCGAAATCCTCTAATAGCATTACCAATGTGTTGTTATATTTTCGTAGCTCGCGAGCCTTAACAACTCCCCCTAGTTCAAAGCTGCGGGTGATTTCATATTCCTGCTGGTAACGGACAAGTTCGGCAGGGGTAGGATAGTCTTCTTTGAGGACTTTCAGGATCACCGGTTGGTTATCTTGTTCTCTAATTCCCCGATAGACCAGGGAATTGGCACTTTCGTAAATTTGGACTAAAACTTTAATTCCAGGGAGTTTAATCATGTTTGGCTGTCCATCTTTGGCACTCATGAATCTTACTGGCGGCGGTCAACGGCTGCTGGTGGTACTCGATCGATCGCCTCGGCCGAGTTGCCCGGGGAAGCGCCAACATTTCGCAGATTACCCAATGCTGCCCCATCACCTTAGCGGTCTTTAACTTTAAGCTCTCGGTAAATAATCAATGCCTGTTGGCAAGACTCAAGGCTTCTGGAAATTGACTTGTCTGACCCTACTGAATTCCTCGCTCCAACAACTTAGTACCGCAGCCGACAGGCTGGTATTTTTTCTAATATTCCTCCAAGGATAGCCGAGACGCTTGCCGATAGTATAGAGACTGACTGCTTCATTAACCAGTTCGGTCGCGCGTGCGTGTCTGCGTTCGCGGATGGTAAGTAGTAGGACACAATTAATTACACAAAAATATGGGCTACAAGCCTTGTCTAGTAAAAAATTAGCAAATAATCAGTGTGTAATTAATTCTGTCTAATTACTTACATTATGCCTGCCTTGGCACAATAACCAGCCCGCTTCTGTCGAACCGATCGCGCAATAAGCCACCCCTTCCATTCTTTTGAAGCTAGATGTCAAGTCCAATGAGATTGCTGCCATCCCCAAAGTGCTGGAGATGCTGGAGATGCGGGCCGGGTTGAAGCATGAAACCCGACACTCATCACTGCTTCTCCACCTGAACCCTGACGCCACCGCCCAATCGAGTCATGTTTGGTTTCACCTTACCTAGTGATTCGCAAGCAAGGACGCGGCAAGCTCAACTCAACCTGCTGCGAGGGGCGTTAGCACTCGTTCGCGCTCTGCTTGCGGCTCCGCCTCCTGCAAGCAGCTCTCGCCCCATCGGAGGGGTGATTGCGACATTAGGTTAATGCTGGATAAGACCGATATGCCAGATAATATCCAGCAAAAGTGACAGATAGCACCCAAGAACCCGGACTTAACCTGCTTTCGTTTCTGTTTAATTTAAAATTAGGGTGTTATCGAGCAGATACGGCGGATAATCCACCCCCCGGTAAAGGTGTTATCCAGCACATCTGTTGAATGCTGAAGTTTCTACTGTCCCGGCTCAAACCGGTAGCCACGATGCTAATTAGGCAAACAAAAACAGCCCTAAGTTCCCTAGGTTACGAACTAGATTGCCGCGAGGAGGCTTTTGGTTATCTAAGGGATTCCTCCGACGTACTCGGAGGGCCAGAGCAATTGCGACAAAGGATGCAACAAGACGGTTACTTATACTTAAAAGCCTTTCTCAACTCTCAAGAAGTTTGGCAAGCTCGTCAGGAAATTGCAGCTTGTTTGGCCGCTGAGGGAAGCTTGGAACTTGAGTGTCCCGTTCTAGATTGCACCGCTAAACCTGGATTAAGCATGAATTTTCGTCCCGATTTAGCAAGCAGGAGTTCAACACTGAAAACACTGCTTTATTCGGGGCGGATGATGGAGTTTTTTGGAACTTTTTTAGGCGGTCAAGTCCGGCATTACGATTACACCTGGCTGAGAGCCGTCGCCCCAGGAAAAGGAACTTACCCTCATTGTGACATTGTGTATATGGGACGGGGAACTGACAAGCTTTACACGGCTTGGACTCCGTTAGGCGATATTCCTTGGGAATTAGGGGGGTTGATGATTTTGGAAAATTCTCACCGTCTAGAGACTGTTAAAAATAGCTATGGATGTAAAGATGTCGATCGCTACTGTGCCAACAGAAAAACGGCGACTTTGTATGCCTCCAATCAAAAAGGGTGGGATGGAGCCTTATCCAAAAACCCGGTTTCTTTGCGCTGTAGATACGGAGGACGCTGGTTGAGTTCCGAATTCGAGGCGGGAGATGTTCTGATTTTTGGTATGTTTACCGTTCATGCCAGTTTGGATAACCATTCTCCTTCTATTCGACTCTCCTCGGACAGCCGCTATCAATTGGCATCGGAACCAGTGGATGAAAGGTGGGTTGGCAGCAACCCTATCGGTCACTCTACTGCTGAATCGCAAGGTCAAATTTGCTAGAAGAAAACTTTTATATATGCAACGTAAGTACAGGTTGTAATCCAATGAGGCTAATCATTGGATGTTCTAAGCTTTTCCAGATTTAACTTGCACAGTTTGGATGCTAAACTCCTGTTGCGGCCT
>JAICRN010000738.1 GCA_025937335.1 Microcoleus sp. TY_ISSM_2_bin.22 | reverse complement strand
GCTTTGTGTATAGAATAGCACGTTAGAAAGGAAAAAATTTTTTTGTAACAAATGTTGAGTTTTTAATGTAGCGATCGAGCTTTGGACTTTTATGATTAATCTAAATTGTGTGGCCTGTCTTTGATTTTTGTGCGACTTCTTAAAGTAGACTGACAGCGTTGCCAGTAAATTTTAGCGACGGCATCGCCCGGATTCTGACGCCAACACTCGGCAAACAGCCTTGCCGCCTCAGCTAACTTCCCTTCCAAGTAATTTGCCCTCGCTTGTGCAAACAATTGCAGCGTAGCTAACTTGGCCTGTTTAATTTCTGGCGGATCAGCATCAAACACCTCATAAACCGTCACCGCTTCAGATTTTCCCTTGACTTTTACCGTATCGAGGGTGCGGATTGCGTACTGGGATAGATTTTCTAAACGCGAGTAAGTTGCCTGGGTGATTAATAGCGACACCCCATAATTTTTTGTCAATCCCTCCACGCGAGAAGCTAAATTCACCGCATCGGAAATTACCGTGCCCTCCATGCGATTTTGTCCGCCTACCGTTCCCAGCATCAAAGTTCCAGTATTGATGCCAATCCCAATCTGAATCGGCGCACAGCCAAAATTAGCGCGATTTTGATTGTATTCAACGAGGCCCTGCAGCATAGTAATTCCGGCTTTCACCGCATTATCCGCCTCGCCGCTAAACAGCGCCATAATCGCATCACCAATATATTTATCAATAAACCCGTTGTTTTCATTAATAACTGGTTCCATACGAGAAAGATAGGAATTGATAAATTTGAAATTCTCCTCCGGCGTCATAGTTTCCGAAAGCGTGGTAAAATCGCGAATATCGGAAAACAGCACCGACATTTCCAACTGCACTTGGTCGCCCAATTCGACATCAATAATGCTTGATTTCTCTAAAAACTGGAGGAATTGATTGGGGACGAAACGCTCGTAAGCTTTGTTGAGTTGGAACAATTCATCGGTAAATCTGATTCGCTCTGTTTCGGCTTTTTTACGCTCCGTGATATCTTGAAAAGCTACAATTGCATAAGAAATATTGTCCTTTTCATCATAGATTGGTGTACCCCAAGCCTCTATAGGAATAATCTTGTTGCCTTGGTGAATTTCCATATCATCTACAGTGGCACTTTCGCCACTCAACGCCCGCGTAGTGGGCAATTGTGCCGAGGGATATTTCTGCTCTGTTCCCGCTTGATAGAGTTGATAAACCTCTGGTATTTGCTCGCTGGTGACTTCAGGAATCACTCCTTTACCTGCTAATTGAATAGCAACGCGATTACTATAGTAAGGTTTGCCAGAAGCATCCAGCACTGTCACACCTACTGGAATTGCTTCTAAAAATTGAGCCAGTCTGTTCTCACTTTCGCGTACTTCTGTATAGAGTTTAGAATTTTGAATCGAGATAGCTGCCTGTCCAGATAACACTTTTAATAGTTCCACTCTTTCTGGGGTAAAAGCTCCGGCGGTCAAATTATTTTCGAGATAAACAATACTGACGATTTGAGATTGGTTAATTAGCGGCACGCATAAAATTGATTTGGGCTGATGCTTTTGGATGTAGGGGTCGTTGGTAAATTGTCCCACTCGGGCAGCATCGTCAAGTACCACGCTTTCTTGAGTGCGGGCCACATAGTTGACTATTGCACAGGAAAGTTCTTGACAATCTTCAACGGGGATTGAATGCAACACGGTGACTTGTTGGGAATTTATTGTTCCTTCAGCTTCAATTAACAGCTTTTCCTGGGTTGATAAAATTAGATATCCTCTATGTGCCCCGGCACTTTCCATCAAAATTTTCATCAATCTGGACAGTAGCTTATCTAGTAAGATTTCGTCTGAAATTGCGCTCGTTGCCTTCATGACTGTGGTGATATCTAAGTTAGATTCCGAACCAGTTGTCGTCACTATTGCCGTAGTTTTAGTGTTTTTATTTTTCCGTTGTATGGGTTTTAATAACTGTGGATAGCGCGCTTCTACATCTTTTACCTTAGCAGTGGCTCCCCATTGGATATAACAATAATACGCCTCAATCATGTAGAGTTGGGCAAATTTTTCTTTATCCCATTCTAGGTAAAATTTGGCTGCTAGTTCATTAGCTAATGCTTCTTCGTTGAGAAATTGATTTTCTTTAGCGAGGGAGATGGCGCGATCGTACATTTCAATCGCCTCGGCTTTATTACCCAACACCCGTTGCCGTTCTGCCTCCACTAAATACCATTTATGCAGATGATTCATGGGCGCATTTTTCGCCCACTGGTGCAAAGTGGTTTGATGAGTTTCCACTAAGCCAAGAATTTCAGCTTGCTCGGTTTCTGGCTGTGTGCGGAAAAGTGCCAGGTGCGTCAGGGCTGCATAAAAATGAAAAATGGGAAAATGAATACATCCCGAAACTCCCATCAAATACGGCTTGACTTGAGCAATGTGGTCTAGGGCAGCCTGATAATTGCCAAAGAAATAAGCAAGCAGCAATTTGTAAATGTATATAATAGCGATTGCACTGAGGTCACTGTCCTGATGATTTCTAAGCATCATCACCCTTTCATCGTAGGCAGTTCCGATTAAGCAATCCGACAGAATACGGGCTTCCCTCAAGTTCTTCACCGTCTGCTGCG
>JAICRN010000417.1 GCA_025937335.1 Microcoleus sp. TY_ISSM_2_bin.22 | reverse complement strand
ATCAGTAGAACTGTAATTGCTACCAGCGGGCGGATGATTTTTCGGCGGTTTTTTTGAACCCGATCCAGAACTAAATTTACTGGATTTTTGCTTTTAGTAACAGCGAGGTTTGTTGCCATTTTTGTTCTTGGAGTATTGTGAATAGTCGATTATTTGTAGATACTTTGAAACTATCGCCGTGTCTGGGGTGGGTTGAGTTAGGAAACCCAACTCCACTCAATTTTAAAATTGGTCAACAGTCAACAGTCAACAAACTAATTATGCTTTTTTGATTGCCAGACCCTTCAGATATTCTTCTGGTTTTTCTGGGTCAAACTTCACGCCGTCAAAGAAGGTTTCGACACCGCGAGAAGTGGTAGCAGGAATTTGGGCGGCGGGGACGCCAAGTGTTGTCGCTGCTGCTTTCCAAATATCTTCGCGGTTAACTTTATCAACCGTGGCTTTGATGTCGGTAGTTGCCGGCATATAACCCCAGCGAATATTTTCAGCTAAGAACCAAGCATCGTGACTCTTGTAGGGATAGGAAGCATTATCAGCCCAGAATTTCATCGCCACTGGGCTGGCAGCTTCAATGCGGCCGGTACCGTAGTCAATTTGACCTTTAGAGCGACCGATAATATCGGCTACTGGAACTTTTAACCACTTATCTTGAGAGATAATTTGGCACATCTCATCGTGATTTTCTGCCTTGTCGCACCACTGCTGGGCTTCCAGTACGGCCATTGTTATTGCTTTAGCAGCTTTGGGGTTTTTCTCAACCCAATCTCCTCTTAAAGCTAAAGCTTTTTCTGGGTGGTCTTTCCAAAGTTCTCCGGTTACTAAGGCGGTGTATCCTACCTTTTGAGTAACTAGCTGAGCATTCCAAGGTTCGCCTACGCAAAAGGCTTCCATGCTGCCAGATTTCATGTTCGCTACCATTTGGGGCGGCGGTATGGGAATTACGGAAACATCTGTATCTGGATTAATACCGCCGGCTGCTAGCCAGTAGCGCATCCACAAGTCGTGGGTGCCGCCGGGAAAAGTTATAGCAATTTTTTGATTGGCGAGGGCTTCTTTGAGAGGTTTGCTGTCAGTACCTACTTTTAAATCTAGGTATTTTTTGCTGAGGGAAATTGCTTGACCGTTAGTATTTAACCGGGCAACAATGTTCATCGGCACTGGCTGGTTGCCTTTGGTAATAGTGCCTAATGTCATCTGGTAAGGCATCGGGGATAAAATGTGGGCCCCGTCAATGCCGCCTTTGTCGGAACCGAGTTCTAAGTTGTCGCGAGTAACTGGCCAAGATGCTTGTTTGGTAACTTGTACGTCTTTCATGCCGTACTTGGCAAATAACCCTTTTTCTTGGGCAACGATTAAGGGTGCTGAGTCGGTGAGGGCGATGAATCCGAGTTTGGCTGCGGTAACTTCTGGGGCGTCGGCGGGGTTGATGTTGACTGCTGGGGTGGCGCTGGGTGATGCGCCGCTGGGAGTTGCGTTAGATGTGGGGGAACTGGAACTGCAACCGTGGGCTAGGAGGGTGCCGGCTGCTGTTGCTCCGGCGGTGATGATGAATTTTCTTCTGGAAAGGTGGCTCATTTGTCTTGAATTGTTGTTGTACTTTGAGATCGTGGAAATGTGAGATGTGAGATTGATTCGCGACCTTCGCACCGCATCTCACATTGTGAGATTAGGCGTCGATCGACACTTTGCCGATCGCCCGGGCGCTGCAAGCTAAAATGAACCCTGGTTCTAAGTCTCGGGCCGCGTCGGGTTGGCTGTCGTAGACTGTTTGGCCTTCTAGGAGTTGCTGCTTGCAAGTGCCGCAGGTTCCCGACCGGCAACTGCTGTCAAGTTCGACCCCGGCCCGTTCGGCAACATCGAGAATGTACTCATCTTCGCTGCAAGCAACTTCTTTGCCCGATCGAGCGAAAATGACAGTAGATGTCTGAGGTTTGGCTGCCGAGACTGCCGTTTCGTCCCTGTCAACCGTCAGTTGCAGTTGCCGGTTGAGCGAAACTACATTTTCTTGAGATGGATTGGGAACCGCCCCGAAGTTATCGACTAATAGTTGACGCAGCACTGGTTTGAGGTCTTCGCAAGGGATGCTTTTTTGGACGCAAGTACCCAAATGAGCGTCTTTTCCGACCGTGCCTCCCATGTAAATGTCTACACCTTCGAGGGTTTTGCCGTTCTTGCGAACTTTTGTTCCCATCAAACCGATGTCTGCTACTTGGGGTTGACCGCAGGAATTGGGGCAACCCGTCCAGTGAATTCTGACCGGTTTGGGAACTGACAGTTCGACTTCGAGTTCCTCAATCATTGCCACGGATCGGCTTTTGGTTTCGATGAGGGCGAAGTTGCAAAACTTAGCGCCGGTGCAGGAAACTAATGCTCGCGTCAGGGGTGCGGGGTTGATGGAAAAACGCTGCAACAGCGGTTCTTTGACCAGCGATTCAATCCGCGAGTCGGGAACGTTAGGAACAATCACGTTTTCTTCGACGGTGAGCCTGAGTTCGCCGCTGCCGTAAACCTCGGCGATTCTGGCCAAATCGAACAAATCCGATGCCTGCAGCCGTCCGACGGGAACGTGCAACCCTACATAGTTGAGCCCTGATTGTTTTTGGGGGTAGATGCCGATGTGGTCGCGTTTGTCCCAGAGGATTTCATCTTTGAGGGCGGCGGCGGGCAAAGTGCGACCTAATTCTTGTTCGACTTCGGATCGGAATTGTTCGATTCCCAGTTCGTCAATCAGCCACATCAGTCGCGATTTTTGGCGGTTTACTCTCGGGCCTCGATCGCGAAACACAGTTAAAATTGCTTTGCACAAATCTACAACGTCGCCGGGACTTGCCCAGGCGTTGAGGGGAACTGCTGCCTCGCAGCGTTTGGCGGAGAAGAAACCGCCGACTAAAACGTTAAAGCCAATGTTGCCGTCTTTGTAGGCTGGTACGAAGGCGATGTCGTTGATTTCTGCGTGGACTGAGTTGTCGCGACAGCCTGCGATCGCAATATTAAACTTTCTCGGCAAATTTGAAAACGCGGGGTTGCCTTCGCCGTGGTTCGTAATCAAATCTTGGACTTGGTTCGCCAGTTCCCGCGTATCTATCAGTTCGTCCGCGTCCAAGCCCGCGACTGGGGAACCCGTGATGTTGCGCACGTTGTCCATGCCAGACTGAATGCTGGTCATGCCCGCTTCTTTGAGGCGGCGGAAGATGTCGGGCAAGTCTTCGATGCGAATTCCGCGCAGTTGCAGGTTTTGTCTGGTGGTGATGTCGGCACTGCCGTCGTTCCCGTAGCGCTGTAGGATTTCTGCTAGCGTTCTGGTTTGATTGCTAGTGATGATGCCGTTGGGCAAGCGCAGCCGCATCATGAATTTGCCGGGAGTTACTGGCCGAAAGAAGATGCCGAGCCATTTGAGGCGGTGCTCGCGATCGATTTCGTCCATTGCTTCCCAGCCGATCTCGGCGAAGTGGTCGAGTTCGGCTGTTAATGCTAAGCCATCTTTTTCGGCTTTGAGTTTTTCAAACTTGTTCAGGCTCGCTTGGGCTTTGGGTTCTACTGTTTGGGTCATCGGTTTACCCTCGCTGCTGGCTTGTTGGGGAGAAGTATTGACTTGGAGCATAAAGTGTGTGATTCCTGCTAACCTTAGTGAGTGTATGAATTTAAAACTGTATATTTAGTTACTCGATTGAATTTCTTTTAAGCATGGTTAGTCTTCTGTATATTTGAGCTTTACTAGGCGCTGCCTCGAACTGCGCCAAACTATGTATAGTTATAGTTGCTACCGATGGTTCGGTCGATCGCTGCGTTTCGATGCACCTTAGTTATGAATTAATGTAAAGCCCACCACAGTAAATATTCGTAGCTATTTTTACAAAATATTGAGCTTTATGAATGTTTGGCATAATGCCGATGCGTTTTATACATGGGTAATGGGTAAAGACGCCCATATAACTGAAAAATCTCTCTAAATCTTTAGAATTGGAAGGGGAGAGGGGGAATTTGGAATATCTAAGATTAATGTTGTGAGTGCGATCGCAGAATTAAAACGCGATCGTCACATAATTAGATGGCTTCCTGTCACATAATTTGTCTCAAAACATCACACTCTCTGCTATGGCAGCGTCACTCTTGATTTTCCAATAACGAGAGAAGATACAAGTATCGAATTCAGGGAATGTCTCATGTTTTTAGTTCAACTTATTCCCGGCGCTATTTCCGAAATGCTTGCCTCTGTTAGCGATACGGGTTGTTTGACTTTAGCCGATCGCTACGGTTTGATGGCCGCTGTTTTGGACGACTCTCTCGACGATGAATGCAGACTTTCGATCAACCGCCTGCTGCGTTCTGTAGTGAAGGGAAGAGTCAAGATAGTCAACGAACTCTCGGCGATATGTTAACAGCATTTAAAAAATGGCAAGGCCCAATAGTTGCGAGCTACTATTTGTGAAATTTGATTGATTTATGCAGCGCTTCAAGTGTTGAAAACACCGCCCGAGTTAGAAGGAACCCGCGATGCCTGCACCTGATGTATTGCAGGAACTTTGTTGACTGTTGTAAAAACGTGCGATCGCTCCTCGCCGTCAATCGATTTTAGATTTTAGATTTTAGATTTTAGATTGACCCCACGGATAAATTCGGGGGCTTGAGGATTTTCGATTTGAGATGCTTTCGATTGATTCCACGGATAAATCCCGGGGCTTGTACCACCTTTGAAATTATTGGTCAGTCGATTTTCGATTTTCGATTTTCGATTTACTCCACAAGACTTGCATTGCATCAATCTTCGAGCGATAAATTGACCGCAGATGAAAAGCAGATAAACAGAGATGAACGCTGATGCTTTTCAAGATAGTTTCTGAATGAATCCAATGCAAGTCTACAGATGAATCTGGGATCTTGAACAAGAGCGTTACCAGTTCACCTGCGCAAGAGTCGAAGGGTTTCAAGTTTTTCTCCCTCCACTACAGCAGTCGGGGGCTTGGCTCCATTTTTGGGCGGGGTCAAAAAAATTTCGGATTATCCAATTCTGGCAACAAGTGCGGCACTTACAGAAAAAGTGCCCCTCCACAGTGAGTATCGATCGGCGAGCCAGTCGGTGCGGTCGATCGCCTATAATGGAATTTTGGGCGATCGGCATTTGAGGACTTTGAAGACTGAAGTCCTCACTACAAACATAATTATCATTATTGAACCGGGCTGGAGATGACCGAAAGCATCCAGGATACAAGCCCCCGGATTCATCCGTGGAGAAATCAAAAACGTGTATTCGAGAAACTTGCCCCCAAATTTATCCGTGGGGTCAATGCTTCAATCTAAAATCTAAAATCTAAAATCTAAAATCGACTGACCCCGCGGATAAATTCGGGGGGCAAGTTTCATCGCATACAGGTTTTTTATTTCTGGGTCCTGAGTCTGCGAAGGAATGAATCCGGGGGCTTGT
>JAICRN010000060.1 GCA_025937335.1 Microcoleus sp. TY_ISSM_2_bin.22 | reverse complement strand
GCCTGTGCCACAAGGATTTCACAGGCAAGATGCCTGTGCCACAAGGATTTCACAGGCAAGATGCCTGTGCCACAAGGATTTCACAGGCAAGATGCCTGTGCCACAAAAATTCTTGTGGGGTGGGCTTCTAGCCCGCCCCAAATGTTTGCACAGGCAAGATGCCTGTGTCACAAAAATTCTTGTGGGGTGGGCTTCTAGCCCGCCCCTAAATATTTGCACAGGCAAGATGCCTGTGCCACAAATTGCTTGTGGGGTGGGCTTCTAGCCCGCCCAAAATATTTGAAATCTCCTAAAGACCGGCCGCACAAACTGCGGCTCCAATTAACCCTACATTATCATTCAAAACCAATCGAACTGGCATCATTTCTAACAGCGAATCCATCCGGCCTTTGTGCCTAAAAGCTCGCATAAAACCCCCTTCTAAAATCAGCGGCAAAATTTTAGCAGCGATGCCGCCGGCTACGTACAAACCGCCGTAAGGTAAAAGTGTCACAGCCAGATTTCCCGCCACCGCACCGTAAGCTTCTACAAACATTTGCATTGTTTGTTCCGAAAGCCGATCGCACTTTTTGAGTGCCGCCTGTGCAATTGTCGCCCCCGGATCGACACTCTTCTCGGTTTTACCGATTTCTGACTCCCATTTTTTGATAACTTCCCCTACTTCCGGCGATTCAGGAGCAAACTTTCTGTCCCGCAAAAACTGGTAAATTGAAACAATCCCTTGTCCCGAAACCACACGCTCGATCGATATTCTTTGAATGTCGTGTTTTGCTAACAAATATTTCAGCAATTCAAACTCCAACTCCGAGCGAGGTGCAAAGTCACCGTGTCCCCCTTCCGAAGAAAAAACTCTGATGCCATTTGCCTCTGGAATTGCAAAACAATTTCCCAAACCAGTACCCGCACCAATCACAGCAATTGGATCGTATTCGCGGGGTTTTCCTACTTGCAAAGTGTGCAAATCTCGATCGTCCAAACCCCAAACGCCGTAGCCAACCGCAACAAAATCATTAATTAAACTGACGCGGGATATTCCTAATTCTTGTTCCAGGCGCTTTGCTTCCAGCAGCCAAGGCAAGTTAGTCAGTTTTGCACAGTTGTTAACCACCGGCCCTGCGATCGCAAAACAAGCTTTTTCAGGTTGTGGTGTCAAATTTAACTTAGTAGCAGCTTCCGTCAAAAACTGCCGCACCATCGGTACTAAATCAGGGAACTCCCCGCTCGGATAGCGAAACTCGTAAAGAGCGTTCATTTCACCGTTAACAGTCCTTTCCACCAAGCGCAAAATTGTCTTAGTTCCGCCAATATCGCCCGCTAATAATAATGTCATAAACCTCCTATTCAACCCAACATAACATTCCCCATTTAAACACCCACAGTATTAATTGCCAACCAAGCCCGCAGCACCTCAGCCACTGTCCAAGCTTGAGCCGTGCAGCCTCGCGGCAAGTGGGGGGCGTCGCCCTCAAAAATTTCGCCCAGACTGCCAACTCCGCCGGCCTTTATATGATGTGCCATCGGTTCGAGGAATTCGCGAGCTTGTGCTGGGTCTTTGTATACGTGCAAGTGCGCCAAGACAAACGGGCCAATCAGCCATCCCCAAGCTGTGCCCTGGTGGTAGGCGCTGTCGCGCTGCAATTGGTCGCCTCCATATGCGCCGCGATACTGGGGGTGCTGCGGCGAGAGGCTGCGGAGGCCGACAGAAGTCAGAAGCCCTTCAGCGCAGGCATCCACCACGCCGCGCTGCTGGATGGGCGTCAGTAACGGTGTATAGCGGGTTTGCTTGTGCATCCCCCCTGACAAGGAGTTGGGGGAGTGAGGGGGAATCGAGTCTAGGGGCAGGGATACGGCGAATATCTGGTTGGGCCGCAGGGAGCTATCGTGTCCGTCTGGGCCGTCGAGAACGTCGTAACAGTAACCAGTTGAGGCGTTCCAGAAGCGAGGGAATCCGGCGGTCGTTCGATCCCCCAATTGCTGGTATTCATTGTGAGGCTTGCCCAGTTTTCGAGCAAAACTTGCCATAGCTTGTATAGCATTGTACCAAAGCGCGCTGAGTTCGATCGGCTTACCAATCCGGGGCGTCACCACCCAATCGCCGATTTTCGCGTCCATCCAAGTCAGTTGCACTCCCTTCTCGCCCGCGTAGATTAAACCGTCATCGGGATCGACGCGGATGTTATACCGAGTTCCCCTTACGTGCCAGTCAACAATCTCACGTAAAGTAGGCCAGAGTTCGCTCAAAAGTCGATCGTCCCCCGTGGCATCGATATAAGCACGAATTGCCTCAAAGTACCACAGCGTGGCGTCTGCGGTGTTGTATTCCGGTGCCCCGCCCGCATCCGGGAAGCGGTTCGGCAGCATTCCCCGATCGACATACCGCGCAAATGTCCGCAAAATCGATCGCGCAATTTCCCATCGCCCGGTACAGATTGTGAGACCGGGCAGGGCGATCGTCGTGTCGCGCCCCCAGTCGCTGAACCAGGGATATCCGGCGATGATCGTTTTGCCTTCGGGTTCCTCCGGTAGCGGGCGGCTGACGATAAATTGGTCGGCGGCGAGCACTAAGCGATCGATCCAGTCGGGAGATTCGCTCACTTTTGACCAGTTTTGCAATAGTTGTCGGTCATAAGTGCGACGCCTTTCTAAAGCTGTACCGCCGTTGAGTTCGGTATTTTTCTCGGTGCTGGCTATCAATGTGAGAGAACTTCCCGGTGCGATCGTCATGTGAAAAGTCGCCGCGTGCAAGTGATCCTCGCAGCAGTCCAATCCGCGCCGCTTTTCGGCTGCTAGGTCAAATCCGTAATGCCAATTGTATAAAGGCGTAGAAACTCGAAATTTCGCCTCTGGTTCGGCATCCGTCAGCAGGTACAGGGGTACAGACTTGGGAAATGCAGTCACGCAAACCCCGCTTTCCAAGGTTTGTAGGCTCATCTGCCAGTCGCCGACGCTCGTCGTGTGGTGGTAGTCGCGATAGTTGACTAGGGCTTTGACAGCGAGGGCGATCGGTTGTGAGGCGCGGTGCAAGCGGTATTGAATGTATGTTGTGTTAGCACCTTGCTGCATCCAAATCCGCTTTTCCAGGATAGCGTCGCCGAGAGCAAACCTCCAAACAGGCGTTGTCCCTTCGAGGTGAAAGCTTTCGATGTAGTTGTAGCCGTGGGGTTCCATCGTCGCGTCGGCCCAGCGGTTTGTATAAAGCGGATATGCGCGATCGCGATACACAGCCGTCTCGTCCAGCTTGGCGAGCATCAAAGTGCGCCCCAGCGGCGGTTTGAGGGCGGCTACCAGCAGGCCGTGATAGCGGCGGGTGAGGAGATTCGCGATCGTCCCGCTAGCATAACCGCCGATCCCGTTTGTGACCAACCACTCGCGAGACTCCGCCGAGTCGAGATTGCAGCAGATTTCCCGTCCAAAAGCAATAGTCATAAAGTTCACACTCCGGCTGATTTTTGATCTACCTTGAGGTAGATTTTCGACATGAGATCGACAAGAAATATTAACCCCTGCAGCCAGCTAATTTGGCGATCGCCTTCGTGCAGATTCATGTTCTAATTTAGACATAACCAACCGCTACTTTTGCCCAATACACAATTCTAGCCTTTGATGGCTCTATCTAAAGTTAGTTGTTTCTTATATTAAGTAATATTACCGTCTAAACAGGCGCTGAACGTTAAGGGCAAAGGATTTGATAGCGCGTCGGGCGATCGAACTACCAACCTATTTTATAAGGAGAACAGCTCAAAGTGAAGATAGGAGCAAATTATCTCGGCAATAACCAATGTGAATTTACCGTTTGGGCGCCCACAATCCAACAAATAGCAGTCCAAATAGTTTCCCCAAAAAAACGCCTGATACCCATGCAACAATCGGCAGAAGGTTATTGGCAAACCACAGCTACAGACATCGAACCAGGAACCCTTTACACCTACCAAATCGAAGGAAAAACTGACCGACCAGACCCAGCATCAAAATATCAACCCCAAGGCGTACACGCTCCGTCGCAAGTAATAGATGAAAATATTTTTACTTGGAGTGACAAAAATTGGCAAGGCGTGCCGCTAGCCGAAATGATTATCTACGAACTGCACGTCGGCACATTCACCCAAGCCGGAACATTTGAAGCAATAATTCCCCAGCTCAAACAACTTAAAGAATTGGGAATCAACGCCATCGAAATAATGCCAGTAGCCCAATTCCCCGGCGAGCGAAACTGGGGATACGACGGCGTATATCCCTACGCCGTCCAAAACTCCTACGGCGGCCCCGAAGGCTTCAAAACACTCGTCAACGCCTGCCACGAACACGGTATTTCAGTAATTCTAGATGTAGTTTACAACCACCTCGGCCCCGAAGGAAACTACCTCCGTGAATTTGGCCCTTACTTTACATCAAAATACGGCTCGATTTGGGGAGACCCCCTAAACTTCGACGACGCCTACAGCGACGGCGTGCGCAACTATTTTCTTGAAAACGCCCTCTATTGGTTTCGAGACTATCACATCGACGCTCTCAGACTAGACGCAATTCAAGCAATATTTGAAGTAGGTGCAAGACCGTTTTTGCAAGAACTTTCTGATGCCACCGCCGACATTTCTCAAGAGGTAGGAAGGCAGCTTTACTTAATAGCCGAAAGTGACTTAAACGATGTCCGCACTATACGTCCCAAAGAACTCGGCGGCTTCGGACTAGACGCCCAATGGTGCGATGATTTCCACCACGCACTGCACGCCTTGCTCACCGGAGAAGACGACCGATACTACCAAGATTTCGGCAAGTGCGAACACTTAGAAAAAGCCTTCAAAGAAAGCTTTGTTTACTCCGGCCAGTACGCCCCCCACAGAAAGCGGAAACACGGCAATTCTGTCAAAGATGAACCCGGCCATAAATTTGTGGTGTTTTCCCAGACCCACGACCAAATCGGCAACCGCATTTTGGGAGACAGACTCTCGAAAATAGTTGACTTTGAAGGATTGAAACTCGCAGCCGGCACAGTCTTGATTTCTCCCTACATTCCTTTCTTTTTTATGGGCGAAGAATACGGAGAAGAAGCCCCGTTTTTGTACTTTGTATCCCACTCAGATGCTAACTTAATTGAAGCTATCCGCAAAGACAAACAACAAGAATTTAAAATCTTTGAAGGCCGAGGCGAGTTTCAAGACCCCCAAAGTCCTGAGAGTTTCGATAAGTGCAAGTTAAACTGGGAAAAACAAACAGAAGGCAAACACAAAATCCTCTGGGAATGGCATCAACATCTGATTCAACTGCGGCGGACAATACCTGCCCTTAAAAAACTCGACAAAAACAATCTCGAAGTGTCCAGCATTGAAGCGGAAAAAATCTTATTTCTACGTCGCTGGACAGATGACAGCCAGATATTCTGCATTCTAAACTTCAACAGGCAAGACGTAGCTTTTACGGCTGCACTTCCCCAAGGCAACTGGAACAAAATTTTAGACTCTGCTGATGAAAAATGGATGGGTTCAGGTTCTAGCTTGCCTGAAAAGATAAATTCACAGCAAGAATTGACAGTTAAACCCCTGAGTTTCGCACTCTACGAAATAATACAGAAATAGTAAGTTGGGCGGAGCGAAGCGTAGGGTTCGCTGCCGCTCAACCCAACAACTGATTTTAGATGGGCGATTTGAGATTTAGATGGGAGCAAAAATCTCAAATTTTAAATATCAAATCTCACTAAAATCTCCAGTTAATGACGTTGGGCGGAGTGAAACCGAGAGTTCGTTCTCCACCCAACCTACTTTTTCTAATTTAACACAACAAATCCCACCAACTAACTACTTAGGAGTAAAATTAAGATGAGAATTCCCACCACAACTTATCGGATTCAATTTCATGGAGGTTTTAACTTTGAAGCAGCAAAACAAATCCTTAACTATCTGGAAGATTTAGGAATTACCGACATTTACGCTTCACCGATATTTAAAGCCAGAAAAGGCAGCTCTCACGGATACGATGTCGTTGACTCAAATCAGCTCAATCCTGAATTAGGAACATCAGAAAACTTTGAAGCGCTCACATACGAAATCAATAAACGAAATATGGGATGGCTGCAAGATATTGTCCCCAACCACATGGCTTACGACACTCAAAACTTGCTGCTGTTAGACGTATTGGAACACGGCCCGGATTCCGATTATTTCGATTACTTCGATATTGAATGGAATCACGCTTACGAACATCTCAGAGGTCGAGTGCTGGCTCCGCTGCTGGGCAATTTTTATGGAGAGTGTCTTGAAAATGGCGAGATTCAACTCAAATACAGCGAAATTGGGCTGACCATCAATTATTACAGCTTACAATTGCCAGTAAAAATTGAATCTTATGCTAAATTTATCAGTCATAATTTGGGGCATTTAGCCAGGGAATTAGGCAGACGCCATCCTGATTTTATCAAGTTTTTGGGAATTCTTTATTTGATTAAAAATACACCTTCAGAAACTAAAGGTAAAGCCAGATACGATCAGATAGCTTTTGTCAAAGGGCTGCTGTGGGAACTGTACAATCAAAATCCCCTGGTGCAGGAATTTATAGATGAAAATATCAATTTTTTTAACGGAGAAAAGGGCAATGCCGAAAGTTTTAATTTGCTGGACGATTTGCTTTCCGAGCAGTTTTACCGTCTGGCATTCTGGAAAGTGGGGGCAGAAGAAATTAACTACCGAAGGTTTTTTACAGTCAACGAACTGATTTCGGTAAAAGTTGAAGAGATTAAAGTTTTTCACAAAAACCACGAGCTGATCTTCGACCTGGTTGCAGAGGGAAAGTTTACCGGACTGAGAATCGACCACATCGACGGACTGTATGACCCCACAGAATATTTGAAAAGGCTGCGGGAGAGAACGGGAGACACTTACATTACTGTTGAAAAAATTCTGGAACACGAAGAAGATTTGCCGTCATATTGGCCGATTCAGGGAACTAGCGGCTACGACTTTTTGAACTACGTAAACGGCGTTTTTTGTCGGTGCGATCGCGAACAGCAATTTAGCGAAATATATCAGAGGTTTACTCGCTTGAACGTTCCCTACGAACAGTTATTTTTAGATAAAAAAGGACTGATTGTTGAGAAAAATCTGGCTGGAGATGTAGACAATCTGGCTCAACTTTTGAAAAATATCTCGGGTCAATCCAGACAGGGAAACGACTTTACTCGTCCCGGTTTGGAAAAAGCATTAGCGGCTGTTTTGACGATTTTTCCAGTCTACCGAACTTACATCAATCAAGACGGCTTGAGAGAGTCCGATCGCACTTACGTACAATATGCGATCGCCCACGCCAAAGAACAAGTACCGCGACTCCTGAAAGAACTTAAATTTATCGAAACAGTGCTCTTGCTGGAAGAAGAAGAAACCCTAACAACCGAACAAAAAGAGCAGCGCCGGCACTTTGTCATGAAACTCCAGCAGTTGACAGGCCCATTAATGGCAAAAGGCGTTGAAGACACGCTTTTATACGTCTACTATCGGCTTTTATCCCTCAACGAAGTAGGAGGAAACCCCAGTCAGTTCGGCGTTTCGCTAGTAGATTTTCACGAGTTCAACCAACAGCAGCAAGCCGCTTGGCCGCACAAAATGAATGCTACAGCTACCCACGATACCAAACGCGGCGAAGATGTGCGAGCCAGAATCAACGTTTTGTCAGAAATTCCCGATGAATGGGAACAGCAAGTCAGGTCTTGGAGAGAGGTAAACTCTTCTAAGAAAGTCAACTTTTTGAATCGAATGGTTCCCGATACTAATGACGAATACTTCCTGTACCAAACTCTGCTAGGCAGTTTTCCCTTTGAAGGAATTGAAAACACTGATTATGTCGATCGCCTGAAAGATTATGTCATTAAAGCTGTCCGCGAAGCCAAAGTTTATACGGCTTGGCTGAGACCGGATAACGATTACGAAGCTGGGTTTATGACCTTTGTCGATAGCGTTCTCGAACCTTCGGAACAAAATCAGTTTCTCAACAAATTTATACCTTTCTGTAAAAAAGTAGCTAATTACGGAATTTTCAATTCTTTATCTCAAACGCTGCTGAAAATCACTGCTCCCGGCATTCCCGACATTTATCAAGGGACGGAATTCTGGGATTTAAGCCACGTCGATCCCGATAACCGCCGTCCCGTAGATTTTGAGCGCAGAATCGAGGTTTTGCGGGAAATTAAAGAGCAAGCTCAGACGGATATTTTGCAACTGGTTGAAGATTTGATTGCGACGCGAGAAGACGCTAGAATTAAGTTGTTTTTGACGGCAAGAGCGCTAGAAGCCAGAAAAAAATACTTGCAAGTTTTTCAATCAGGCGACTATCTGCCCCTGCAAGCAGTTGGCACGTTTAAAGATAATGTTGTTGCCTTTGCCAGAAGCTTTGGAGAGACTACCGTTATTGTCATTGCTCCCCGGTTTTTGACTGGAATTGTCAAGCCAGAAGAAATGCCGATCGGCAAACAAGTCTGGAAAGATACTAATTTGAAATTGTCCGGGCAAATGCCGTCGGTTTGGAAAGATGCGATTACAAATCAGGCGGTAGAAAGTAACGGTACTTTGGCAATTGGTGAAGCTCTGAGTTACTTTCCCGCAGCTCTGCTGATCGGTAAAGAATAGCAATTTAAAGCTGGAAAATTCAATAATTATCCGAAATTCCCACGAAGCGGACTTGAGGCTCTCCCTCTACATATTGATTCCCAGCCACAGCCTGGAAGTAAACCGAAAGGGACACGGCATTGCCGTGTCCCTTTTCACAATTGATATTAAACGAGATTTGAAGTCAAAAAACCGATCGCCCCTACCAACCAAACAAAATTTATACAACAAAGACGGCAAATACAACACAACCTATACGGTTTGCCACAATACCCGAATCGATCGAACCCCGTACATTAGGAAGAGTAAAGAAAAGCAGTCAACAACTGTAGCGGTGCAAGGCTCGTGAATGCAACCGTCCCTCAACAGGTTCGGTAAACACGCCTTCATCCCCCGGTCTAACCGCCCGCAGTATAGAGATAAGCACCCTATCGAAGACTGTATTAAAGCAGGACTCACTACCCGTAAACCGCGAGGTGAAATCGCAGTCCTGAATAACCAGACTATCACACAGATAGAAAACCAAAATTTTGTAGAGATTGGAGCCGGAACACCCCTATGGGAAAAGTAGTTGGAATTGACTTAGGTACGACAAACTCCTGCGTCGCAGTTATGGAAGGCGGCAAACCCACCGTCATAGCCAACGCCGAAGGGGGTCGCACCACACCTTCTGTAGTAGCATATGCTAAAAATGGCGATCAACTTGTCGGACAAATCGCCAAGCGTCAAGCCGTGATGAACGCCGAAAACACCTTTTACTCAGTAAAACGGTTTATCGGGCGTCGGGTTGATGAAGTAGCCCATGAAACCACTGAAGTTTCCTACAAAGTCCTCAAAGTCGGCAACAGCCTCAAACTGGACTGTCCCGCCCGCGGCAAGCAATTTGCCCCAGAAGAAATTTCTGCACAAGTTCTCCGCAAACTGGTAGAAGACGCCAGCAAATACCTCGGCGAAACTGTCACCCAAGCGGTAATTACTGTTCCCGCTTACTTCAACGACTCCCAGCGCCAAGCTACGAAAGACGCCGGTAAAATTGCCGGGATTGAAGTGCTGCGGATTATTAACGAACCTACAGCGGCCGCTTTAGCTTACGGATTAGATAAAAAGAGCAACGAAACCATCCTCGTATTTGACTTAGGTGGCGGTACTTTCGACGTATCTATTCTAGAAGTGGGCGACGGCGTATTTGAAGTGCTAGCAACTTCTGGAGACACTCACCTCGGCGGTGACGACTTCGACAAAAAAATCGTCGATTACATCGCTAACGAATTCCAAAGAGCCGAAGGAATTGACCTCCGCAAAGACAAACAAGCACTGCAACGCCTGACGGAAGCAGCCGAAAAAGCCAAGATTGAACTGTCAAGCGTTACCCAAGCAGAAATCAACCTGCCGTTTATTACCGCGACCCAAGACGGCCCAAAACACTTGGACACGACTTTGACGCGGGGCAAGTTTGAAGAACTGTGCTCGGATTTGATCGATCGCTCTCGCATCCCGGTAGAAAATGCGATCCGCGACGCTAAATTAGACAAATCTGCAATTAATGAAGTTGTCTTAGTTGGTGGTTCTACACGCATTCCTGCGGTGCAAGAACTGGTCAAAAAAATCCTCGGCAAAGAACCCAACCAAACGGTAAACCCGGATGAAGTGGTAGCAGTCGGTGCAGCAATTCAAGCCGGCGTACTCGCAGGCGAAGTCAAAGACATCCTCTTGCTCGACGTTACTCCGCTATCTCTCGGCGTCGAAACCTTGGGCGGCGTAATGACCAAAATTATTCCCCGCAACACCACTATTCCTACTAAGAAGTCGGAAACTTTCTCGACGGCTGTAGACGGCCAAACAAACGTGGAAATTCACGTTTTGCAAGGCGAACGAGAAATGGCGAATGACAACAAGGATTTGGGAACCTTCCGCTTAGATGGAGTTCCACCTGCCCCCCGCGGCGTACCTCAAATTGAAGTTACTTTCGATATCGATGCTAACGGTATTTTGAATGTAGCTGCTAAGGATAAAGGTACTGGCAAGGAGCAATCGATTAGCATTACTGGTGCTTCTACTTTGCCCAGCAATGAAGTCGATCGCATGGTGAAGGAAGCCGAATCGAATGCTTCTGCTGACAAGGAACGTCGCGAAAAGATCGATCGCAAAAACCAAGCCGATTCTTTGGCCTATCAAATTGAGAAGCAGTTGGCAGAATTGGGTGATAAAGTTCCCCCTGCTGACAAGACTAAGGTTGAAGGGTTGATCAAAGACTTGCGCGATGCGATCAACAGTGAAGATGACGATCGCATCAAAACCTTGACAACAGAGTTGCAGCAAGCATTCTACGCTGTCAGCAGCAACCTGTACCAGCAAGCAGGCGGCCCGACTGACGGCCCCGGTGGCCCCGGCGGCTACGGAGACGGCGGCCCCACTGGCGGCGGCGACGACGTGATTGACGCCGACTTCACTGAAGGCAACAAATAGCAGGCTAAATTAAAAGCCCGCAGCTAGAAGCAAGAAACCCGGTTTTGAACAGAAACCGGGTTTCTGTGCATTCAAAAACAAACCAAAGCCGATCGCCCAAAATCAGTAAAAATCTGCTTGAGGGATAGTAAAAAAACTTGAATATGCTTCAGTAAATATCATAAACTAGCAGTAATATCAACTCCGGTAGCATCCGAATTAATATTACCCACAGTCAGGACACGGCACTGCGCCGTGTCCTCGGTATCATTCCGATGCTACCGGAAACGATATAATATCGCAATCGAGAGCAATCAAATGTCACGTTATCCTATACAAAATCCCTCCCCAAATACTCCCAGCCCATCTCATGTAGCATCCTTGCGCCGACTCCGCCGGATCAGCCATTTACTAGACAATTCAATTCCGATTCCCGGCACAAAATACCGCATCGGACTCGATCCGATATTGGGACTGATACCGGGCGGCGGCGATTTAATCAGTTCAATTTTTGCAGGATATGTTGTCTTCAAATCCGCTCAAATGGGAGTGCCTCAAGAGACTTTAGTAAAAATGGCAGCTAATATCGTATTTGATACAGTTGCCGGTACTGTACCGGTGGCCGGAGACTTGTTGGATGTTGCTTGGAAAGCTAATGTCAAAAATATAGAATTGCTGGATGCTCATTTAGGTTCCCCCGAACAAGGCCAAAAAGCCGATTGGCTATTTGTGGCTGCTTTGCTGTTGGGTTTGATGTTAATTGTCGGAGGCGTGATTTTCTTGAGCGTGATGCTTTTTGGGTGGCTATTTCAAGTAATTACCGGGCGTTAAGTTTGGGTTTTAGGCTATAGATAAATCACTTTAGCTGTGTCAGTTTCAGAGCAGCTAATCTGGTATAATTTCTACTTAAACAATTATGTTTTAGTAGAATGACTTGCCAGTAAAAACATCGGGATTTAGGATAATTTATACTTGACAAATAATTTCTGACTGCGATCTAGGAAAAAACAGTTAGGTGTTCCGAAAAATTCTCAAGGAATACTAAAATTTCTCAGGGTTTTAAAATTCAACTAACCCATGCCAAGAAAAGTTCTGGTGCTTTTACCCAAAAGAGATATGCGGCAGAAATCGCAGCTATTGAGCAGAGTCTATTAAATCATTTCGGAGACATCCAAGACCAGGCAGAATCTCACTTGTGTTCAAAGTGAGATTCTGGCGTTCCTCTGACCGAAATCGAGGTAAATCAGCACTTTTCTTATTTCTCAAATGGGTTCTGTAATTATATAGCGATCGCCCTTTCTCGATCCTAAAATAATATATCTATCTTAAGAATATTGACAAAGCTTATTAAATGTGTAGTTAGGTTTTAATTTTCTTTCAAACTAGCTATTGACCAGATCGCCCTTGAGTCAGATATAGTTATATAATCCAGACGATAATATCGAATTGATATAAATGCTTGAATTATCAGCCCTTGGGCTGCTACAGTTGCAACCCCTGCACGGCTATCGGCTAAAGCAACAACTGGAGCTGTTTATGAGCAGTTGCATCAGCGTCAACTATGGAGCGATTTACCCGCTGCTGAAGCGCTTGGAAGAGCGAGGGGAGATTTCGGTAATTGCCGAAGAAGCCGGAGATGCGGGCTGTCCGCGCAAAATCTACGGAATTACCGCCAAAGGGCGCGAACTCTGGCGGCAAAAAATGCTCGAACACCCTCAAGAAAGCTGGGTTAACAGCGGTTCCCGGTTCCAAATCAAGTTTTTCTTTTTTGGCGACTTAGAACCGGCAGAACGGTTGAAATTGTTGGAACACCGCTTGCGAGCCTGTTACACCCGGCAAGACTACATCGAAAGCCTCAAAAGCGAATATCCACTAACCGATGACTATCAATTCGCCTCTCGCGATCGCTGCAAGTCAGTGCTGGCGTCAGAGATCAAGTGGTTAACCGAGCAACTAGCTAAGGAAAGAAGCGCGATCGCCGGAGTGCGCGACTCCCCAACCTCCGCTGAATCCGCTGAAGCCCAGGGAAAATCCTTGCAACTCACCCACTCAGGTGAGTCATAAGAAGGATGTGTAATCGGCCCTGGATAGCGTAACTTTTGAGAGATAAAAAACAACTTTCCTAAAAATAATCCTTCCCTAGCTTGGCTCACTGCCATCACCGGCAGACTAAAGCGCTTCACATACCCCAACCCGATTAAAAAGGGACTTTTCAGATTCCATCCTGTTTCAAAGCGCTTGTCCTTGTTCTCCCTTGTTTCAGGGGACGCCCGGGGATCAAAGATTCCGCCAAAGTCTCAGTAAGTCAGACGTAAAAAAAAATCTAAGTGGTGCTGCCAATGAGTTATTCTAAATCCCCAGAATCGGTGGTTGAAGCCCAAGAGCAAAAATTTGCCACACCGGAACTTCATCCAACCGATGCAGACAGCGATCGACCGCAGGATTTGGCCCCCGTTGCCGATCGCCCACAACCTGTTGCGAAACCGGAACAGCACCCAACCGATGCAGACAGCGATCGACCGGATGATTTTCCGCCTATGGTCGATCGCCCCCAGCCTGGTAAACCGCGATCGCGCTGGCCCCTAATTGCCGCGCTCGCGATCGCCGCAGGTGCAGCAGGTTTCGGCTGGTACTCGTGGCAATCTAGCCATAATCGCGCGCAACCGGCAGCAGCAGCCCAACCTCCAGGCATACCAGTCAAGCTGGCAGCCGTAGAAACCAGTTCAGTCCAAGATACCTCGGAATTTGTCAGCAGCTTAGAAGCCAAGCGTTCGGTAGAAATCAAACCCGAAGTAGAAGGGCTAGTCACGGAGATTTTTGTCAAATCCGGGGACTTCATCAACAAAGGGCAAGTCATCGCCCGCATGAAAAGCGACAGCGCCCAAGCTGACTTGAGGCAATCCCAAGCCAACCTGATTCGCGCTCAATCCCACTTAGCAGAATTGCAAGCAGGAACCAGGCCAGAAGAAATCGCCCAAGCTCAAGCCCAAGTCGCCCAAGCCCAAGCCAACCTAGCCCAACTGCGATCGGGCTCTCGACCAGAAGAAATTGGTCAAGCCCAAGCCCGCGTTTCCCAAGCTGAAGCCGACCTCGCCGACGCCCAAACAGGTAGCCTCTTAGAAGACATCGCCCAAGCAAGAGCGCAAATAGAAGCAAGCACAGCCGAAGCAAAGTTAGCCACCCAGCAGCTTGCCAGATATCAGGCCTTGGCCAGAGAAGGCGCAGAATCCGCGAACACCCTCGAGCAATACACCCAACAAGCAG
>JAICRN010000784.1 GCA_025937335.1 Microcoleus sp. TY_ISSM_2_bin.22 | reverse complement strand
TCGTAAGGTGCATCCATCACCTCTTTGTCTGGCAAAGAAAAACCCGCAATCGGTCTAAAAATAGGTTCAACTAAAGGTCTAAGGGCAGCAGATATGCCTTGCAGTGGCTTGTAAAATTTTCTCATGTACCAGCCGCCAACTTCCGGCAAACTTAGCAGTCTCAATGCTGTGCCAGTCGGAGCAGAATCGATAATTAAAACATCAAATTCGCCTTCGTCGTAATGCCGCTTCATCCGTACTAAACCGAAGATTTCATCCATTCCTGGCAAGATGGCTAATTCTTCAGCTTGCACCCCTTCGAGTCCCTGCGCTCGCAAGACTTGAGTAATGTAGCGCTTAACTGCTCCCCAATTGCCTTCTAATTCCCTGAGAGCGTCTAATTCTGCTCCCCACAAATTCGGTTTTACCAGCCGCGAATCGTGCCCGAGTTCCATGTCGAAGCTGTCGGCTAAGGAATGAGCGGGATCTGTGCTCAGCACTAGGGTTTTGTATCCCAATTCGGCACACCGCAGCCCAGTCGCAGCGGCTACGGAGGTTTTGCCGACGCCGCCTTTTCCGGTCATTAATATTAAGCGCATTGATTGTTTAGCTCGCCTGAAAGTTCTTTACTCCTATATTGTAACGTTATGTAACATAAATTAATTTAGTTGGGGAATTAATTTGGGCGATCGCGTCGCCAGACATACCACATTTGCGGCGATCCACGAAAGTGCTGCAATGTCAAGAGCGGGTAAAATTATTTATTTTAGAAATCAATTGCGACATATAACAATCCATCAGCGTTCAATTGTGTTTATCTGCTAACATCTGCGGTGAAAAAAGGGCGATCGCTCTTGAAACACTATTTTTTATTGCTAAAAAACCTAAGAACCATTCTCAAAAATTAGTTTTTACAGGAAATACAAGCTGTTTGAGCACATCCAACCGCGAACAGTCCCAATAATCGATGTGAGAAACGATTAAACTGTCGCTGTTGATTTTCAGTTCGCTCCTACCGGCGATCGCCATTTTCGGTTTCCAAGGTAGCGGTGCGATCCAGCTCAGAGTCCAGCGAGTTTCGATAGTATCTCCCGATCGCGAAATGCCGTGCAAATCGAGATTTATATCCTGAAAAAAAGTCCCCATAAACCCGATCATTTTGCGGTAGCGCTCGATTCCTGTAAATCGATTCACAGGGTCTTCAAAATAAACATCTTTGGCGTAAATGCTGTAAGTCTGATTTTGGGGAAATCTTTGATAATCGTCTTTGAGAATTTCAAGAATATCCATTATGATTAGCTATTTGCCTTAAATTATTATAATATAGTTTATACCTGCTTGAGAAAAGGCGAACAACTTATGATCGACCTGTACACTTTTACCACACCGAACGGCCGCAAAGTTTCGATCATGCTGGAAGAAATAGGTTTACCCTACAGCGTGCACGTCATCGACATCACAAAAAACGACCAATTTAGCCCAGAGTTCATCGCCATCAATCCCAACAGCAAAATTCCCGCCATAGTCGATCGAGATAACGGCATCACCGTCTTCGAGTCCGGCGCTATTCTGATCTATCTTGCCGAAAAAAGCGGCAAATTTCTGCCCACTGATAAACAAAAATACTTTCAAGTTATAGAGTGGCTGATGTTTCAAATGGCTAGCGTCGGCCCGATGTTTGGTCAGCTCAACCACTTCAAACGCTTTGCACCCGAACAAATTCCCTATGCGATTGGGCGCTACGAAAAAGAAACCTTGCGGCTCTACGGAGTATTAGACACTCAACTAGCAAAATACGAATACATCTGCGGCGACTATTCTATCGCCGACATTGCTACCTATCCCTGGGTTGCTATTTACGAATTTCAAGGATTAACCCTCGACAACCACCCCCACCTTAAACGTTGGGTAGAAACCGTGCAGAAGCGTCCCGCCGTTGAGCGCGGCATGGCAGTCGGCGGAAGTCCTAACTGATAATTAAACTT
>JAICRN010000364.1 GCA_025937335.1 Microcoleus sp. TY_ISSM_2_bin.22 | reverse complement strand
TAACTTCCACCAGTTTTTGTCGCTTCTTTGAGTAGCAAATGTCGAAATCCCACCTCCTAAAGTAGGATTTACCCAGATTCGACCATTTTCTTCATAAGTAGCAACATCTTTGTTCGGTCGGACATTATCCATTCTAGGTGAATTAGCGTTGCCTTGTAGATATAGCGCGATCGGTGTTTTTGCTACAATTTTCATTGGTGCGACTTTATTTCAGAACCTTTCTCGCGACGTACTTCCCGCACAAGTTCGCAAATTTCTTCCATTGTTAACTCATCAGGATCTGGACTCGCTGCTTCTAGTCGGCGTTCCCATTCCTCCCAGTCGAAACCTGCTACCTTCTGAAAAACAATACTATCCCCTGTCACTGTAACTGCATATCGATCCCCAGGCTTCAGTTGAGCTTCAATCTCAGCGGGAATTTCTAACTTACCGTCGGGGTTGACAGGAACAGTAATATTTGATTTCAGAATGTATTCTCGCAGGTGTTCAACAACTCTATCTTGCAGAGTTTCCGGCAGAGATTCCATCATCTAGACCCAAGTTGCGATCGCCCTTGATGACATAGCTTTATCCTCCTAATAAATCAAGTTTTTATTTAGCATATTTGATGAGCTTATTCTCAATTTTAGACCGATCGCCCGCCCTACACCACCAATACCTCCAGACTTGCTACTGTAAAGAGAGTTAGATTTAATCAAAATCAGCGCAAGCAATTATGAGCGGTACTGTTACATCCCCCAACAACCTCAACCAGCAGCGGCCACTCTCCACGGCATCCGCTGACAGTTCCAGTTCCCTGCTGGGCGACTTCATCCAAGAAACACTCGCCTTAACCAAGCGCCTGTTTATTCAATTGCAGCGCCGCCCCTCGACGCTAGTTGCAGGCATTATTCAGCCGCTGATGTGGTTGGTTTTGTTCGGAGCTCTGTTTGAAAATGCACCCGCCGGCTTGTTCGGCGAAAGCCAGAATTACGGACAATTTCTCGGCGCTGGCGTAATCGTTTTTACGGCATTTGCCGGGGCGCTGAATGCTGGTTTGCCGATTATGTTCGATCGCGAATTCGGCTTTCTCAACCGCTTGTTAGTCGCGCCGCTGGCTTCGAGATTTTCGATCGTCCTCGCTTCGGCTATTTTCATCGTCACCCTGAGTTTCATCCAAACCGGCGCAATCGTTACGGCGGGAGCGTTTTTGGGCGCGGGATTCCCCGGAATTGCCGGACTGGGGGCGATCGCCCTAATAGTCCTGCTGTTAGTTTTGGGCGTCACCGGTTTGAGTCTGGGTTTAGCTTTTGCTCTCCCCGGTCACGTAGAATTAATTGCGGTAATTTTTGTTACTAATTTGCCGCTGTTATTTGCCAGCACAGCCCTCGCGCCGCTGTCCTTTATGCCAGAGTGGCTGCAAGTTGTGGTGACTCTCAATCCTCTAAGTTACGCGATCGAACCTATTCGCTATTTGTACCTGCACAGCGATTGGTCGCTAGCAAGTGTGGTGATGCAGGCTCCTTGGGGTAATGTTACCTTTGGAGGAGCGCTGTTAGTATTGCTAGCCTTTGATGTCGTAGCGCTGCTTAGCATTCAACCGCTGCTGAGACGCAGGTTTGCTTAGGGCGATCGCGGCAAATAAGCGGGCGATAGTTTAACCTGCACTGTCAATTGTAGGGACACGGCCATGCCGATATGTGTCCCTACAGATATTGCTTAAAATCTCTCTTTCTCACTACTTTTCAGAATTACTCTAAGTTGCAGGTTCGATTGGAACTTCCACAAGTTTATTTCTCGAAGAAAAACCGGATTTAATGCCGATCGCCGATTTCGGCACTTTAAACTTTTTCGCCTACAGCACGATTAATTCTTGATTGGCTTGTGCGATCGACTGGCGGCGATTTGAGATGTACTGTGAGGCTGCCGTCGGGTTGTTCTGCGATGCTTTGCTGTTTGGAATTCGGTTTAACTTTGACTCTGAAAATAGTCATACTTCGACTTTTTCTGAATGTTCGATTTTTGTCCCTAAAACTTTCAGAAATTCAGCCAACCAGTTAGAATGTGCTGGCCACGCGGGGGCGGTGACTAAATTGCCATCGACTACGGCGTCGGTAACGGGAACTTCTGTATATTTGCCGCCTGCCCGGAGTACGTCGGGGCTGCAAGCGGGGTATGCAGTGCAGCGTTTGCCTTCGAGTACGCCGGCGGCAGTTAGGACTTGCAAGCCGTGACAAATAGATGCGATCGGCTTTTTGCTGTTGGCAAAGTAGCGGGTAATTTGCAGCACTTGTTCGTTGAGGCGGATGTATTCTGGGGCCCGTCCTCCGGGGATAATCAAAGCGTCGTAATCTGCCGGGTTGATTTCGTCAAAAGTCGCGTTTAAAGTGAAGTTGTGACCGGGTTTTTCGGTGTAGGTTTGATCGCCTTCAAAGTCGTGAATTGCGGTGCGAATTTTTTGTCCGGCGGCTTTTTCCGGGCAGACGGCGTGGACGGTGTGACCTACCATTTGCAGTGCTTGGAAGGGAACCATTACTTCGTAGTCTTCTACAAAGTCGCCGACTAACATTAAGATTTTTTTGGCTGTCATGTTTCCAACTCCTGTTATTTTGAGCGTGTTAAATAGGATTAAAAAAATGCGGGGCAGTTAAAAAGCTTGCCCCGCAAGCTATTGCGGAATCTAGAAACCGTTGCGTCCCCAAATGACCATTGAAATTGAGAAGGAGAACAGAACTAGCACCGAAACCCAACCGAGTGACAAAATATCCATAGCTATTTATTGAACAAACTGTACAAAATGACTCCAAACCTTATGATAAGTCAATTTGAGCCATTTTTGAAATGAGGGCGCTGTGAAAGACTCGTCAAATTTTAGTGCCGCTGAACGGGTAGAATCTTTGAAGGCAGGGAGTGTTGCTGCTTTGTCTTGTTTGCTGGCTTTTGGGGCGATCGCCCTTGGTAATAGTTTAATTCTGGCGGATAGGTTGGATTCTCTGGCGAGTTTGCAGGTAAGGGAAATTGACCTAAATTTTGCCTTGAGAGGGACTATCGCACTTTTGGGCGGTTTTTTGTTCGGCCTGACTTACCGCTATGCGATTCGCCGAGATGTTAACCCGCAGCTTAAATCTGGTGCGGTGTTGGCTTTTGGGTTGGTGCGGGCTTTTGGACAGTTGGATGCTGGATTGTTTTTTGAACCCGGGAAGATGCCCGCCCTGCAGGAGTTATTGCCGTTTGCTGTTCGCGGTGCCGAGAGTGTGGTATTGTTCGCGATCGCGGGTTTGGTTTTGGATTGGGCGATGGGGCGATCGTGGATTAAGCCCTTTGATTCTTGAGTGCCAAATCTTGCAGCATTTTTAGGAACAGGCAAGATGCCTGTTCCACAAAAGTTCAATTTTCCTGTCGGGTGGGCGCAGCATTTTTAGGAACAGGCAAGATGCCTGTTCCATAAAAGTTCAATTTTCCTGTGGGGTGGGTGCAGCATTTTCAGGAACAGGCAAGATGCCTGTTCCACAAAAGTTCAATTTTCTTGTGGGGTGGGCTTCTAGCCCGCCCAAAAAATAAAATTTAGATGCGATACAGCTTATTTTGCGCTAAACCCGCCCCTAAAGATTTAATACCTCAAATTCTGGATTGCCGTAAAGCATTTGTCTGTCTACAGCCGACAAAACTTTATTGTTAGCAGCATCAGAAACTAAACACTGACAAACTAGCTGTGCTACATCTGCCCGGTGAATAGTTCCAGCAACTAGACAATCTTCTGTTAAAATACCGTTGCCTGTTGCAGGTTCCGATTTGAGTCCGCCCGGACGAATCACTGTATAAATCATCCCGCTTGCTATCAAATGATTTTCGGCTTTTTCCTTTTCTATTAAAACCGGGCCCAAAGTTTCCAAAACTTGCGGTTGCAAAGCAGCGGCACTGTTACCGCTGCCGATGGATGAAACTAAAATAAACTTTTGCACGCCTGCTTTGACAGCCGCATCAATCAAGTTTTTGTTGCCCAAATAATCGGATCTTTCTCCATCTTTGGGCAAGCCGCCAATTGTGCTGATTGCGGCATGAATTGGATCGCCGCCAGCCATCGCAGCTTCCATAGCTGCTGCATCCAAAGCATCGCCAGTCACGACTTTGATGCCCATTGCTTCTAATTCGGTACTGGTTGCGGGCGATCGCAAAAGTGCAGTTACTTGCATCTTTTGTGCTGTCAGACATTTCGCGATTTCTAAGCCGACTCCTCGACTAGCACCAGCTAAAAAAACGTGGAATTTCTCTGTCATATTAATTTGGATTTAATTGGTGCAGAAAGTGGTTTATTTGACTGTGGATGATTATACAGCAATCTTCTGTCTATTGGTGAATGAGTTTTTTTATTTAACCGCAGAGGGCGCAGAGTACGCAGAGGAAGAGAGGGGAACGATTCGCAATTTTCAATTTACGTTAGATTTTTTTGCCCACCATTACTACCCAAGATTGAGCTTCGGGGGGTAAGCCTGGTGGGCGATAGTAGCGATCGACAACGGCAAATCCCGCTTGTTCTAAACAAGGCGCTAAAGTATGATATTCCCATCCGGCAGTATAGCGTTTTCCGGTTGGCCGCTCGTCGTATCCCTCCCAATTTCCCCGGCACATTGACATGACAATTGCACCGTTAACAACTAAGGCTTTGTGCAAATCTTGCAGCACTTTCACCATCTCGTCGCTGGGAACGTGAATCAGGGAAGCATTGGCAAAAATACCGTCAAATTCTGCTTCTGGCAAGTCGAGATTCAGAAAAGATTGTTGCCAAACTTCGCATCCCGATAACTTTTTTGCTATTTCTACAAAAGCTGGAGTTGCATCTAAGCCTACAACTGTGTGTCCTTGGCTCTTGAACGCTACTAAATCTCGTCCCGGCCCGCATCCTATATCGAGAATTTTACCGGGATTGCGGGGCATGGCAGCCGTCAGTGCGTCGCGATTTTGGGATACGTCGTGATGCCAAGTTCCTTCTCGGAAAGATTCGGCAGTTAGCTGGTATTCTGCGATCGTAATTTCTTCGCGTTTGTCCACAATTTCCCCCTATTGTAGGATTTTAGATTTTAGATTTTAGATTTTAGATTTTAGATTGAAGAATGTCAACCTTAGAATAAGGGTTTCTGACTACAATCTCAGAACTTACGGCTTAGGCATTGGCTACGTCAGAAACCAGGTTTATCTCCCCCATGCGTAAGCGTGAAGTAGAGATATTGGGTAGGGACACGGCAGTGCCGTGTCCTACTCTATTTCATCCGATTGAAAACTGCTATAAGAGTTACACAACCAGGGTTTTTTGGTTTGATTGGGTAACTGCTGAATCAACTTCTAAGAGAGAACCTTCGGGGGATTCGATCGCAAATCCCGCATCTCGAATCATGTCCCAATCTTGATGGGCAGCTTGTCCGGGAGTTGTCAGATAATCGCCAACAAAGATAGAATTAGCGGGGTAGAGTCCGAGAGGTTGCAGCGATCGCAAATGCACTTCCCGTCCCCCAGCAATCCGAATTTCTTGACTGGGAAGCAAAAATCGGAACAAACAGAGAATTCGCAAACATTGGCGGGGAGTTAACCTGTTCACATCTGCAAATGGCGTACCGGGAATCGGAATGAAAAAGTTGACCGGCACGCTAGTAACGCCCAACTTGCGAAGCGAAAGCGCTAAATCGATCGCATCATCATCCGATTCGCCCATCCCCAAAATTCCGCCGGAACAAGTTGTGATTCCCGCTGCTTTTACGTGTTCGACGGTTTCAACCCGATCGCCAAAAGTGTGCGTCGTGCAAATGTCCGAGTGATATGATTCGGAAGTATTGAGATTGTGATTTACGCGATCGACTCCAGCTTTAGCCAGCCGATGAGTTTGCTCCTGGCTCAACAATCCCAAACAAGCGCAAATTTTCAGGTTATAATTTGCCTTCACAGTCTCAACCGCATCCAAAACGCGCTCGAAAGTAGATGCGTTAGGTTGGCGGCCCGAAATCACCAAACAAAAC
>JAICRN010000357.1 GCA_025937335.1 Microcoleus sp. TY_ISSM_2_bin.22 | reverse complement strand
GTACTGCTAAACCGAAGATCACTGCAATCAAGCCGCCAATTAGCAGCCCGAAATCGCGCAAGCCTTTTTTGTCGAGTTTTTTAATTTCGTCGCTCATGGGGAAGAAGTAAGAGGGAAGAAGGAATAGGGAAGAAAGAATCGGTAAAACATTACCAATTCCCAGTTCCCAATTCCCGCTAACCGATTTCCACTCCCCTGTTAATAATTCCCAATTACCACTTACCAATCCTTCGGCTACGCTCAGTACAAGTTCCCCGTTACAAATTCATAGTTTTCACTTACCAATTATTGATGCTTCGCAATTAACAATGAGCGTCAATCTTTCTCCTAAACAGTTAGGTATGCCGAATTTAATCGAGCAAATAGATGAAATTTTAGCAGAAACAGGCTGCGCTCCGAGCTGTTTAAAATTGGAGATTACTGAAAGTGCGCTGGTGGAAAATGTGAAGAAAGCCAATATTGTGCTCGCCCAATTAAAAAATAGAAATATTCGATTGTCGATAGACGATTTCGGTACTGGTTATTCGTCTTTGAGTTACTTGCACCGCTTTCCGCTGGATACGCTGAAGATCGATCGATCTTTCGTGAGTCGCTTGGGGGCTGTAGAAAACGGTGACGGCGGGGGTCAGCCTTTGCAAATTGTGCGGGCGATCGTAACTTTAGCTCACAATTTGGGGTTGAATGCGATCGCCGAAGGTGTTGAGACCGCCGAACAGTTAGCACAGCTTCGAGAACTCGACTGCGAATTAGCTCAGGGATATTGGTTTTCTAAACCTTTAGACAGTTTGGGAATCACTGAAATTCTGATAAATCTCGGTAATCTCAAGTCCGGTGAAATACGAGCAATCCCGTCCCGCTTGGCCCCGGGGGATGCAAGCTAGGGGGATGCGAGCTTTCCCAATTACCAATTACCAATTACCAATTAGTCATTACCCATTAGCTTTGAGTGGAATCTCGATCGCAAATTCTGCACCGTGTCCCGGCGAAGAAGTGCATTTCAGCGAGCCTTTGTGTCTGTCTGTAACAATTTGATAGCTAATTGACAAGCCCATCCCAGTGCCTTTTCCCACAGGTTTAGTGGTAAAAAATGGGTCAAAAAGTCGATTGCAGACAGTCTGTGTCATTCCCGGGCCGTTGTCAGCAATCCGAACCAGCACCCGATCGGGTTTTGGCATTTCAGTGCAGATACGAATCAGGCTGGGATTTTTCCGCAGTTGGTCGGCAGAACGTCGCGCGTCTCTCTCTTCCAAAGCATCTAAAGCATTGCTCAAGATATTCATAAATACTTGATTTAGCTGTCCGGCATAACATTCTACTAACGGCAAATTGCCGTATTCTTTAATCACCTCAATTTCTGGATGATTTTGTTTGGCTTTGAGCCGGTGCTGCAAAATCATCAGGGTGCTATCTATGCCGTCGTGGATGTTGACTGCTTTCTTTTCCGCTTCGTCCATGCGGGAAAATGTGCGGAGAGAAGCAACAATTTGTTGAATTCGGTCTGCACCGACTTTCATTGAAGAAAGCAGTTTCGGCAAGTCATCCATCAGAAAGTCAAGTTCAATAGCTTCTACTTCTTCTACAATTTCCGGGACTGGATCGGGATAGTAGTTTTGGTAAAGTTCGATCAGGTGCAGCAACTCTTGAGCATAGTCGTTGGCGTGGCTGAGATTGCCGTAAATAAAGTTAACTGGATTGTTAATTTCGTGGGCGACTCCTGCCACGAGTTGACCGAGAGATGACATTTTTTCGTTTTGAATTAACTGCGATTGAGCGCTGGTTAATTGCTGCAAGGTTTGCTCTAATTCGCGAGCTTTATTGCGAGTTTGGGCGTAAAGATCGGCTTGGTTGAGGGCGATCGCCAATTGAACTGTAATCGCTTGCAACAATTCTACTTCGCTGTCGCTCCAAGGCCGCAAAGAACTGCAAGAGCAACAGCTAACTGCACTCATTACCCCGGAAAGTGCCTGCATGGGGATGATTAATATAGATTGGTAGCCCAACGATCGAATAGTGTGTTTCCAAAGAGGGTCTGCTACTGTTTCGACATCATCGACCCGCAGCATTTCCATCTGCAAGATTTCTTCTCCAAGAGAACCGAAGTCGGAAGCTGGATAGCGACCTGTTAAATCGGGAAGTTCGGGGAGGCGAGATTCTTTGATTGTCTCCCAGTAAGGTGCGTCTCCGTCGCAGCGATACCAGCTAAAGCTGCAACGATCGATCTGCATGAAAGCGCGAATTTGCTCAACTGCGACTGTAACGATGCTGTCGAAGTCGAGGGAATTGCGGATTTGAGCGGTGAGAATATTGAGCAATTTTTCTCGATCTGCCTGCTGTCTGAGTCGGGCTTCCGATCGCCTCAAGGCAATTTCTGCTAGCTTGCGATCGGTAATATCTTCGGTGACAGCTAATAGATATTGCGGTTTGCCATCAGCATCGAGTATTGCTATTTTCTTGGTGTGAAATATTCGGGATTCTCCGCGACCCGTTTCAATCTCTTCTTCGGCGATGTCTACAATTTGCCCGCTGTTGAGCACTTCCCGGTCTTTGGCGGTGAAAAAATCAGCTTGTTCTTTTGGGAAACAGTCGTAATCATTTTTGCCGATAACTTCTGCTGCACTGAAACCGAGCAAATCTTCGGCTGCCGGGTTCCACAGTACAAACCGCAGTTCTTGGGCATCCTTGGCAAGCACTCCTACGGGTATGGTTTTGAGCACAGATTCCATAAAATGTTGAGCCTGTTGCAGTTCTGCTTCTGTCTGTTTGCGATCGCTAATATCTCGGACGTTGGCAATGATGCTGAGATTGCCGTTGAGGTGAATTCTGGAGAGGGCAACTTCTGCATCAAAAGTTGAACCGTCATTGGGACGCCTCGCTTTCCATTCGACGCGACCTGTTTCGCCGGCTAATACTCTTGCCCAAAGTTCTTCCAGGTTGTGAATGGGATTATCGCAGGTTGAATAGTCGTTTTTAATTGATAATTTTGTTGCTTGTTCGGGGCTCACTCCGTACATTTCTAACATTCGATTATTGACATCGAGAATATTGCCTTCTAAATCGTGAATGAAGATAGCATCGTAGACATTGTTAAATATGGTTCGCAGGTTTTGTTCGGAAACTTGTAGCGCTGCTTCGGCTTCTTTTCGATCGGCGATTTCTCTTTCTAACTGGGCGACAGCTTCGGAGAGTTCGGCGGTGCGATGGCTCACTCTGTCTTCTAACTCGGCTGCTGCTTGCCGCAGGGCAGCTTCGGCGACTTTGCGATCGGTAATGTCGAGCGCCGTGCCGAATAATTTTAGCACTTTGCCACTAGCATCGGTTTCAGCGCGACCCAAGGCGTTGAGATGCCGCAGCGTGCCGTCGGGACGGCAAAGGCGGAGGTCAAAATCAAAGGGGATGCCCGTTTCGAGTCCCCGCTGTATTTGAGTCCGCCAAAATTCCAAATCTTCGGGATAGATCAGAGCGACCTGTTCGGCTAGGTTGGGGGCAAAGGCGGCCGGTTCGAGTCCGAAGATGCGGAAGAGTTCCTCTGACCAAGTGATGGTTCCGGTGGCTGCGTCGAGTTCCCAATTGCCGACGTGGGCGAGTGCCTGGGCTTCTTGTAGCTGCCGCTGGCTGTTGCGGATGGCGGTTTCGGCAACTTTGCGATCGGTGATGTCGAGCAAAACGCCGCAAAATACTATGTCGCCGTTCTCGTTGCGGGAGGGCATTGATTCGCCCTGCCACCAGCGAATTTCGCCGTCGGGCTTGACTATTCGTCCTTCGTAGTGCCAGGGAGAGAGATTTTCTACGGCTTCGTTGACGGAAGCGAGGTGGGCTTCCAAGTCTTCGGGGTGGATGCGAGAAATGAATGTATTTATGTCTTGCATCATTTCTGTTGCTGTGACGCCGGTAATATCGAAGATGCGATCGCTCATGTACTCAACTCTCCACACTCCCTGGCTGCTGCAAAATTGGAACAGAGCTCCGGGGATGGTGGCTGCGATCGTCCGAAACCTGGTTTCGCTGACACTGAGGGCGGCAAAAGTCTCTCGCAGTTCTGCCGTGCGTGCTTCTACTCTGCGCTCTAGTTCTGCGTTGGCGTGTTCCAATGCGGCTTCTGCCCGCTTGCGATCGGTAATGTCGGTAGCAGTGCCTGTGGTGCCGAGAGCGTTTCCTGTTTCGTCGAAGAGGGCGATGGCATTGAACATCAGGTGTTTGAGGCTCCCGTCTTTGGCGATTTGAGTGCTCTCGTGCTGGATAACTGATTCTCCGGCAAGCAGGCGGGCGAAAACTTTTAAATCTTTTTGAAGTTGTTCTCCTGTCACAAAGTCAGAGAACGGCCGACCGATCATTTCTTCTGGTTCGTAACCGTAGATATACTTAACTGCTGGGTTGACGAAGGTGTAGCGTCCTGAAGCATCGACAGACCAAATCATGTCTTGGGAGGTTTCTACCAGGCGGCGGTATTTGGTTTCGCTGGCTTTGAGGGCTTCTTCTGCTTGTTTGCGTTCCGTCATGTCGCGGGAGACGCCGACAGTCATGACGATTCGATCGTCTTCGCTGCGGATCGGTGTTTTGACTGTGCTCAACAGCCGCACTTCTCCGTCGTACCGCGTCGCCGGTTCTTCGGAAATTTGCAGAGTCTGTCCGGTTTCAAATACGAAGGCGTCATCTTTGATGTACTCGAGAGTATGGTCGGGATTGCTCAAAGGTGCGTCTGCGATTCCTTGAAGTTCCTCTTGAGTCATGCCGTAATAATCGCGAAATGCTTTATTCGCCCAGACGATTTTTGATTCAGGGCCTTTGACTAATACCATATCGGCGATCGAATCGAGAATTTGGTGATATTTTTTCTCGCTGTCGCGGAGTTTCTGCTGCGCGGCTTGGATTTCTGCTAATTGCCTCTGAGTTTGCAAGTGCAGTTCGGCTTGGTAGATGGCAACTGCTAAATGGTCGCCTACTTGTCTGGCAAATTCGATTTCGTCTTCTTGCCAATTGCGGGGACGACTGCACTGGTGAATGCACAGCAATCCCCACAAATGTTGCCCTTGCAGTAGGGGTACGACTAAGTTTGCTCGGACTTGAAATTGCTTGAGGATTTTGAGGTGGTACGAGTTCAACTGGGTTTTGTAGATGTCGCTGACAGCTTGAACGTATCCTTTGGCATAGTTGGCTGCAAATTGTTGACCGAAGCAGTAGTCGGGAACTCTGATTCCCAAAGATGGGGTGTATAGGGGAAGTACCTCTTCGGAGACTACTTCGCCCTCGTTCCATTCGGATTCGGGAAGAAAGCGGTAGATGGCGACTCGATCGGCATTTAGGAGTTGCCGAACTTCGGTGGCTGTGATTTTAAATATTGTTTCTAAGTCTAGGGATTCGCGAATTTTGCCAATAACTCCCATCAGCGCTTCCAGCTTTCTAAACCAGGTTTGAGATTGCGTTTCTCTTTCTAGGTGAGCTAGTTTCTCGCGCAGGTTTGTTACTTCTTGATACAGGTATTTATGAAACATAATGCTCTTTCTTTTGTGATATTGCGGTTTGGTATCGAGGTTGATGGCATCTCAATCGCGATCGACAAGTTGAGCCGGGTAAATCAAAAGGGCAAAGGACAAATTCTCCTCCTTCTGCTAGCACTTAGCAGCTACTCAAGCTGCATTTCCGTATTTTTTCTAGATTGGGAGGTCGATCGAGCTTGTTGGCTTCCGTATATTTACTGAAAAAATGGCGTAATTTGCTACTTCATAAATAGTCAATAATTGATAATTATGTTAACAAAAGTTACACATAAACTGGGTTTCTTAACGTAATTAAGCCAGGGAATCTGCAAAAGTGGAAACCAGAAACCGCGTTTCATGACGGGATGGCGGGAGCATTATGACTAATTTTGACATTTTTTTCGATCGCCTTTGGTTGCAACGATCACCTTTTTATTATTACACCAAACTCTATCGAAGGTTTCCTTGGTTTTGCCCTTGAATATCCTGTTGCAATCCCTCTATTAATTTTTTTAAAACTAGAGGCTATCGCCTTTTCTATAGTTGTCGCTAATTCTCGATTTCTCAGTCCTAAGTTCCTTTTAATACACCCTTGCGGGCAATCCGATCTTTGAGATATTTTTGGTATCATTTTAATTG
>JAICRN010000501.1 GCA_025937335.1 Microcoleus sp. TY_ISSM_2_bin.22 | reverse complement strand
TTCACAACAGTCTCATCTCCACCGCACTCTTGGCTTTACAGCAAACAGGCGAACTGCAATTTGTTACTAAATGTGGGACAGTCATTCCCCACTCTGGATTTTTCAAAACAGTTAAATACCTGGATGCTGACCGCCTCGGAGAATTTTCCACCCTGGTTTACATGACATCCAAATCGCCCACAGGTTACGGAATTCGAGTTACCGCCACCGCCGAAGTCCCCAGTTTGCTCCTCACCGATTGCCACCTAGAAAGTTTTGAGGACTTTGAAAACGAAATGGAAAAAGACTACTCCAAAGCAGCATATAAAGCCTCGCGTCGTCGGCAATTGGGCAAATAACAACCGGGGGAGCAATTTTCCCCTTTCTCTCGCTTCACTCATCTACTTCACTACACCACAGAAAAAATCATGCAATTATTAGCCGTTAAATTCAACCAAATCGCTTCAGCTATTGACGCCACTAATGCCCAAATCGCAGCACTGCAAGCCAAACTCAGCGAACTTCAAGAGCACCAGCAGCAACTGTTGTCGGTCGAGCAAGCCTGCCAGTCTGCGATCGCCCAAGTTGGCACAGCACTCTCAATGCTCAACCACGTAGACCCCAGCGAAATCGGTACATTCAAGGCAGCAGTTGACGCGCAGTTTGGGACTGATGCGATCGCCTTTCTAGAATCCGCCGCATCAGCGGAAACAGTCGAACCAGTTGAACCGGAGCCAACCGCACCCACAGCGCCGGAACCATCTGCCACACCAAAGATTGAGCCAGTTATTGATGTCGAAGTTGCATCGGAACCTACGGCGCCGATCACCCCGACACCGACAACAGCAGCCGACATCGAAGGACTGCTCAATAAAATGACTATCCAGTCAATCCGCAAGCTGGCAGCAGCCAAAGGGGTTGACGCCAAAGGTACACGAGCGGCGATCGCCGGGAGGCTCAAGGCGATCGTTACACAGGTTGATATCTGGAACGCTACCGCGTAGCAACCAGAAGTTAAACTTAAAACTGGCACACTTGCAACATTACGGGACTTCACCTGCCGCAAGTCCCGTAAGTCAAACACCAAATTGTGCTCTTTCTTCTAGTTGAAAATCATGAATAGACAAGTTAAAAACGCAAATTTTGCCGCTAACCAAACACAACACTTTTATGATTTAAGTCTGTCGAACGATAGTGTTTGCAGACATTACGAGCTATGGAAAGCTAAGGAATTGACACTTGAACAAGCTCTAATACTAACAATAGACAATTTAGCCGATCATTGCAATCTCGTAATGCAGCCAATCCCCGCAGATATTCTAGCGACATTTGACGGTCAACACATTGATTTTGTGGACTTAATTAAAAAAGGTACAAAAGACAGTCATTTACAGAAAATAGAATTTCTGGTTAAATATTTAAATACTCTTATTGATTTAGTGGTATCTCATCCACGATGTCAGTCCAGACATTTTTCCATAATAAGCTCACAATAATAGAAATGCAACACCCGTTTTACAGAGTCTAATATCTGGAACGCTACCGCATAACCTGGTAGCAATTAAAGCCAAAGAAAGAATATTAAAGGGTATTCTAATGTTCTCTAAGTGTTATCTTCATGTCTTTAGTTACAAGCGGAGCCAAACAAAACAATAAATCATATGACGAGAAAAACACGGTTTACTGTAATTATAACAAAAAATAGAGTCGAAAAAGAAAATTATCGGCGAAACATTTGGATAAACCATACCGCCGAAATCATGATCAGCGACAATTTGAATTTTGAACACAGCTTGGATTCAGAAATAATTGATCGGTACGAAGTTGATTCTCAATTAGAAGCGGAATTGGTTGCTCAGACATGGAACAATATTGGCGTTTTTGAAACCAGAAGATCCTTAAAAGAAGTATTGTACTCAATTAGAGGCGAAAGCTATCAATAAGACACTGCAAGAGATTCCCTACACAGGCTGATATCTGGGACGCTACCGCGTAACATTCCAGGATTCCATCATCCTACCTAAAGTCAATAGGTAGGATGAAAACAAATAACATTCATATGGGACAAAACAATGTACGACCAAATTCAAGAAAAATTAAACAATTTAAAATTGATCGGTCAAAAAGAAATTGACGCAATTCATGAAGCCAATGCTTTAGGACGTAAAAGTAATCAACAAATATTTGTGGAAATAGATTTGTATAAAATATTTAAATAATAAATAATTGTTTCCATAAAAACCAAAAGCTAAAACAATCAAAAGCAAGTAAATTTTTTTGACATTGAGAGATAAGATTCAAATAGGCACAAGAGTTGTAGATTTATAAAGGAAAAAATGAACGTAAATTTGACACAACAAGATTTAGAAAATGAGCTACAGTATATTGTCAAAAGACAAATGGATGCAGTCCTTCGCTATGGTGAATACAGTTTATTATTTGACAATAATGGTGAACCAGAGACTATTAAGTGTTTTGGTTATTTTATTCGAGTCAATGTAGAATCAGTTACCGATCAACTCATCAAGGGAAAAGTTTTTGATATTTTGGGTTGCGCTACTTACAACTTCACGCTTGATGAAAACACTTTTACTTATAATTTTACTAGAGCGTATCAACCACAAGTGGATGAGTTTTTGGTAAAAAGAAGCGATACCTAAAAACAATACACCACCAAAAACTTTATCAAACGATCGCATCCAAATCCTTAGTTACAAACCGAACTGAATAGGGTTCCGTGTAGTAACGGACGATCGGGGCGGGCGCTTCCACCGCTTGCCCCGTGCCGCCGGGGACGGGACAAAGTAGATTGCCGTTTGATGTGACGCCAGATTCAGCTTGCACATAAAGCACCCCACGTTTTCGGGTAACTCCTGTTTCATAATTTTTGATCGGATCAAATCCAACAGAATCATCAACCCAAATTGTTTGAACTTGCCCGACAATAGCCCGTTGTCGTCGAGCAATTTCTTCAAAAATAAATCGGATTTCAGCACGCTGGTCTTGAACTTTAAATTCAAACCCTTGAGTCCGAATAACATTGGTTTCATACGAAATAGAGCTAAAACCATCTTTAATAAACCCCCATTCCTCCTTGATTGGAGTATATAATCCTGAATGCACCCGCAAAGTAAGATTGCCCGCAACGTCAAACATTGACGACAAAAGTTGGCCTTGTGCGTTGCGATGTTCTAACTGTTGCTGGTATTTGGCGCGAAGGTCGATCGGGGTTTCAAAAGTTATCGATCGTGGGTACATTTGAACCTACCTATATTTACCTTCAATCAAAATTTTTGCAGTGTTGGCGTCGATCGCCCCCGCCCCCACCTGAAAAGCAAAAGCCAAGTTTTCAAAAGCTTTCTGAGTAATCGGCCCCCAACTTCCGTCCGATTTCCCTGGCTTAAACTGTGGAAATCGCAGCAGACAAATTTGGATCTGTTTTACCAATCCCACATCTTTTTTGACATCTGCCAGCGATAAGGTCAGCTTGCGCTCGTAAATATCTTGCAGTCGTAAGCCTCCAAGTTCGCCCGGTTTCCATACCCGCTTATCGTCGGATTTTCCATCAAAAAAGTGAATCCAAAGCTGACCTTCAGCGTCCGGCCCGCACAATTCCGACATCATCCCGTAGGAATACTCTAAATATTCACCCGAAACACTTGTGTCGTAACCTCCCCGATACCACTCTCCCCAAGGATCGTGTACAATCCAGCAGCTTTTCTCGTCGTCATAGCCAATTATTACGAGAATATGTCCAAAATCGGTAAACCATCCGTGGACTATGCAGATTTTGCTTTTACGCAACCAAGCTTTAACCTGCTCCCACGTAGCATATGCGGTGAAGCGCGGGCGGTATCCGTGACGTTGCGCCAATATTTCAAGATCGCCGGGAGAATGCCTGGACAAACTATTGTCCAGGCAGTATTGAGTCAAGTAGTCTTCGAGTTGTGTGCCGTCAGGTCGTATAGGAGATTCGCCTTCTCTGACCATACACGTAGCAATTGACGTAGTATTACACGTCCCAGATCGATAAAGTTTATTATCTCTCTGCGACAAATACAAAGTTTTTACGAGCACTCTTACCATCGTGTTATATAAAAGATTTCTTACGCTTATATTTATAGTTTACGCGATTTAAAAATCTGGAAACGCCCCAACTTCCTCAATCACTTCCTGAAAAGTTTTGTCCAACTCGATCATAGTAGTTTGGAAAGCGCGGAGCGCTGCGCCTTTAATTGCACCGCCGTTAAATGTTATTTTTGGTTTCATTGCAGTTATTTAGCTGTTTTCAGTTGGCGGTATCATTTCTGGATTTTCTACAAATTGAGGAATTTCTGGCGGCGCTGTAATTTGTTCGTATCTTTTTTGCCCGATTCGAGATTGAATTACTCTCATTGCTCAGACTATAATCATTATAGCTCGCAGATTTTACCTGAAACCGGCGGATCATCTCCTGGTTTAGTGAGAATAAAGGGTTGACGTAGATTTGAATAAACTCAAAGTGATTGAACTCACTCAGTAAAGAACTTTGGCGTTTACTAAAATTTAGTGCCTTGTCAAACAGGGCCAGGTATTCGTGGCTGAGAGCCTTTGATGGGTAACGATGATTATAGGTTTCATAAATCGCT
>JAICRN010000764.1 GCA_025937335.1 Microcoleus sp. TY_ISSM_2_bin.22 | reverse complement strand
TGCCGCAGTCAATGGCAGAAATTGAATCCGGCTTAAAAACATGGACTCGACCAACTTTATTTGTGTGGGGTTTGACAGATCCTTGGCTGAGTGTTGAACCCGCTCAAAAGCTAGTAGGTTCCCTGCAAAATGCCGAGTTAGTCACACTGGAACAAGCGGGGCATTATCCTCAAGAACATTGGTCAGAAAAAGTTGGCGATGCTCTGATAACTTTTCTGCGCCGCCAGGAGGTAAAATAATATTTTGTACATAACTCTCGGTGCTGGGTCAGCGAAGCAAAGCTTCGCCGATCTGCATTCCCAGGCAAAGCCTGAGAACGAGAAATCTAAAATCTAAAATCTAAAATCGATATGACTCGTCCCCGTTCAATTTTTGCCTTGATGATGGCGTTTTTGATGGCATTTCTGGTTAGTTGCAGCAGTGTCGAAACAAAAGTTCCAACGACTTACACAACAGCCCAAATCCAGCAAATTCAGCGCTATGTTCCTACTCTGACAGAGTTCCGATCGCGCATGGACAAATTGGGCACCCTAATTCAACAGCGAAATTGGGTTGATACCAGAACTTACATTCACGGGCCTCTAGGCGACTTGCGCAACACCATGAAAACGGTCTCTGCGAGTTTATTGCCTAAGTCTCAACAACAAGCTGTTGATTTGACCAAGAGTTTGTTTGCCGATTTGGTTAACATCGATCTTGCTGCTAAAGACCTTGACTATGCAAAAGTCACGGCCAGCTATCAAAAAGCTGTCAATGATTTCGATAGCTTCTTGCAGCTAATTCCTAAAGCTTAATTAGCCTTAACTCACATCTGGCATCCAGAACAGGCAAGATGCCTGTTCCACAAAGAAAGAATCAGTTTTCTTGTGGGGCGGGCATCTTGCGCGTCCGAAACAGGTTTATACGGACAAAACCTAGGAAGCAGTTAATCTAAAATCTAAAATCTAAAATCTAAAATTGAATGGTTCGCGTTGCAATTATTGGTTGCGGTATTATTGGGGCGTCGATCGCCTTTGAACTAAGTCAATTTCCCGAACTGAAAGTTACTGTGTTCGACAAACAGCCGCCAGCACAAGGTTCTACTGGCGCTGCACTAGGTGTTTTGATGGGAGTTATCAGCCACAAAACTAAGGGCAGAAATTGGCAGTTGAGGGAAACCAGCCTTCAGCGCTACGAAACTTTGATTCCTGCATTGGAAGCAGTTACGGGGCGGAAAATTCCTTTTAACAAACAGGGAATTTTAATGCTTTGTTCGGAGGGAGAGGATTTAAGTAAGTGGGAAAAATTGATAGCAACTCGCCGGTCTCAAGGTTGGCAATTGGAACTTTGGGATGTGGAACGAGTGCGCGATTGCTGCCCTCATCTCTATTTAAACGATCGCATTATTGCTGCGATTTATTCGCCTCAAGACCGGCAAGTCGATCCGACGGCGCTAACTTTGGCTTTGGTTGATGCTGCAGAACGAAATGGGGTGATTTTTGAGTTTGGGGTGGAAGTTGAAGGAATTACTCAGTTGAATTCTCAGGTGTCTCAGATTCAACTCCCATCTTCCATTGCAGTCAATATCTCTTGTGGAACAGGCATCTTGCCTGTTATGGAAAATTTCGATCGACTAATTGTGGCGGCTGGTTTGGGTTCTGCTGCTGTGACTGCATCGTTAAATCAATTGGTTGACATTCGCCCGGTGTTGGGACAAGCGCTGCATTTGCTGACGCCCAATCCTGTAGGAAACCCAGATTTTATGCCGGTAATTACTTGCGATGACGTTCACATTGTGCCCTTGGGAAATCAGGAATTTTGGGTGGGGGCGACGGTGGAGTTTTCCGAAAATGGCGGGGAAATTCAGGCAAATGCTGATATGTTGGCGCAAGTGATGGCGAGGGCGACATCCCTTTGTCCGGGCTTAGCATTCGCCTCAATCATCAGGAAATGGTCGGGATTGCGCCCGCGGCCGGAAGGGCGGCCGGCCCCAATTATCGAGACGCTTCCCGGTAACGATCGCGTTCTCATCGCCAGCGGCCACTATCGCAACGGTGTTCTGCTGGCCCCTGCAACAGCGCGATCGATTCGAGAAATGATTTTGCAATAATTAACAAATGTTAATACAATCAAGACAGCCATTCATATCTTACATCTAAATATGTCCGACAAACCTTTAGGTAAACCCCGCTCTTTGTGGCGAGTAATCTTGCTGTCCGCAGTCAGTTTGCTGCTATATTACGGATGGTACAAATGGATTATTCAAGAAGAATTGCGTCGCTATAACGGTAGCGGTTGGTCGGGAACTCTTTGCCTGCTTCCCTTTGTTTTAGGAGTAGCCGTCCCCCAAGCTTTGCGGATATTCGATCCTGACGTTCCCGGATGGTTTGGTTGGTTTTCCTTACTCGGTATT
>JAICRN010000683.1 GCA_025937335.1 Microcoleus sp. TY_ISSM_2_bin.22 | reverse complement strand
GCTTGATATGGGAGCCGGTGTCGGAGTCGGTGTCGGAGCAGGTGTCGGCCGCGGACTCGGTGTCGGCGCTGGAGTGGGGACAACTACTTTGGGAGATTTTCGCATCAAAGCGGCCCAGGTTTTGATGCCTGCAATGCCGTCGGGATTGAGACCTTGAGATTTCTGAAACGAGATGAGCGCCGCTGTGGTCGTAGCTCCAAATTTACCGTCCATCGCGCCTTGATAGAAACCTTTAATTCTTAATTCCTTCTGGATGTCTGCAACTTTATAACTTACGGCGCCTTCTCGGACGCTTTCAAAAATATTGATGTCTACATTGCCCGAGACGCCGGAGACGCTGCCGGTGTCGCTGTACTGCCAAAAAGTCCAAGTTTTCCAGCCGCCGGGAACCCAAGGTTCCTCAGCACTGGTATAGTGAGCAATCCACAGCGGGTAATCGGCAAACCGTTTTGTCCCCAAGTTGTCCCAGAAACCGGGGTAGGTGTAGATAATCGGCCGCATCAAGGTGGCTTTTTCGACTGCTTCTAGCCAAATTGCGGCTCGATCGCACAATTGATCCGCACTCAAACCGCCTGTAGTTTCCAAATCCAAGACTGCCGGCAAATCCCCCGCTTCGAGTTTTACGGTTTTCAAGAACAAATCTATTTGTCCTTGAACGCTGCTGGCAGGTCGAAAAAAGTGGTAAGCACCGCGTTGAATCCCCGCCGCTTTCATAGCTGCCCAATTGCGGGCAAAAGTTTGGGCAACGAAAGTTGCACCCTCCGTCGATTTGACAAAAGCGAAGACTATGCCTTCCCGGGCAACTGCTTGCCAATTGACATTGGGCTGGTAGTCGGAAACATCTATACCGCGAATACTCATATTACGGAGAGTTGAGAAAAGCTGGTTTGGTCTGAAGCAGCGACTCGATTAAGGGTACATTAAATTGTAATGCTAAGTCGCTAATTGTTTTTTTTGCAGGGGAGATTGTGCAAATGAACTTCGATCGAATAGAGCCCGGCCCAGGTCAAGAGTCTGTTTGGGATTACCCGCGTCCCCCTCGCCTTGAGGAATCGACCAAACACGTACAGATAATTTTTAATGGAGTGACGATCGCCGATACGCGCCACCCTCAGCGAGTATTGGAGACAAGCCACCCTCCTGTCTACTATATCTGCCCCGAGGACATTCAAATGGAATATTTGCACAAAACTTTACGGGGCTCTTGGTGTGAGTGGAAGGGACAAGCCGGTTATTACACTGTGGCGGTAGAGTCAAAAGAAGCAGTAAATGCTGCTTGGTTTTATCCCAATCCCAATCAGGTTTTTGCAGCTATTAAAGATTATGTGGCTTTTTATCCCAGCAAGATGGATGCCTGTTATGTGGACGGGGAATTAGTGCAATCTCAACCAGGGGATTTTTACGGCGGCTGGATTACCAAAGATATTGTCGGCCCGTTTAAGGGAGGGCCAGGAACTTGGGGGTGGTGAGGGAAGGTTGAGTTTTGAGTTTTGAGTTGAGAACAGCGACAGAAACCTCGTTTTTTTTACGCAAAACCCCATTACAGCTTCGACTCGGTTTAAATAAAAACCAGATTTATTGAGTTTGTGAGCGCCGTGAATGAGTTAAGGAATGGCTCTGAAATCTTTTTCTTACGACGCAAAAAGCCCACAGTAAAAAAATGAATAATAATTCAATAGCTCTCTAATTGAGTGATGATGAATCAATGTAATGCAATGCAGGCAAGGCAGAAGCTAACGCAGCAGCTTATCCCTTGAAATAAACAGTGTAGTCAAGAATACAGTGACTGCTCATAAATAAATGTTAGTATAAGTTAATATCTGACACTAGCTTTGTTGCTTCTTTATTATTTATTCGGATCTGCGCTGTGTCTGTTGAATTTATTGAGCCTTCTAACTCGCCCGAAAACTCACCCAAAAATTTATGTTTAGAGTCTACTCTTAAGGATCTGGCTCTCTTCAATTTTCAGGTTGAATCCTCATATCTCGCCAAAGAAGTAGCCCGGTTTTTTCAAGCTCACCCGCTGCTTCCGGGAGTGATATTAACCGTAAATGGGGAATTTTTAGGGATGATATCGCGTCGGCGATTTATGGAACGCATGAGCCGCCCTTACGGAGTAGATATATTTGCTTGCAGACCGATTATAGCTTTGTATCAAATAGCTCAAACCGATATTTTGATTTTACCAGGAGTAGCCTTAATTGTCCTGGCAGCTCAGCGAGCCGTGCAGCGACCGCCTGAACTGCTTTACGAGCCAATTGTTGTGCAGTTAGAACCTCAAGTTTACCGATTGTTAGACGTGCATCAACTGTGGGTAGCTTTATCCCAAATCCATCAACAAGCTACTTGGTTTATGAGCGAACTTTATTACAACTTATCGCTCACGCAATCCGAGCTAGAAGCAGCTAATTCTCAATTAAGAGCAGCTAATTGCGAACTGTATCGCCTTGCCAACTTAGATGGCTTAACTCAGGTTGCCAACCGTCACTGTTTTAACGAATACTTAGAGAAAAAATGGCAAGAATTGGGAGAAGCAGCAGCAGAAATATCTTTAATTTTATGCGATGTTGACTTTTTTAAGAAATACAACGATACTTACGGACATCAGGCAGGAGATGCTTGCTTGCAGCAGGTAGCTCAAGCTATTTTAGCCGCGGTAAATTACTCAACAGGCGAAGTTTCGGACGAGACTCTGGTAGCCCGTTACGGAGGCGAAGAATTTGCAGTAATTTTGCCTCGAACTTCGCCTGAAATAGCTGTCTGGATTGCAGAGAAAATTCGAGTGTGGATCAAAGAACTAGAAATCGAACACATTAATTCGGAGGTGTGTTCTCTCGTGACGCTGAGTTTGGGGGTAGCGAGTACGTTTCCTCGATCGCCCGCAGCACAAAAAAACTTGATTGCAGCGGCAGACCGCGCGCTTTATCAAGCTAAATACAAAGGGCGCGATCGAGTGATTTTAGATTTTAGATTTTAGATTTTAGATTGGAAAAAGCGAGCTACGGATAAATCCGTGGGGTTGTTTAATGGTTTCCATCACAGATTGTCTGGCAAGTCATCGAGTGATT
>JAICRN010000666.1 GCA_025937335.1 Microcoleus sp. TY_ISSM_2_bin.22 | reverse complement strand
TGGGCCTTGTCAATGCTTCAAATCTCAAATCTCAAATCTCAAATCTCAAATCTCAAATCTCAAATCTCAAATCGATTGACTCTGCGCCCTCTGCGCTCTCTGCGTTTATAAAAAAACATTCACAAAGCCAATAAAAATCCCAGCAGAAAAAATAATTTCCCAATATAAAAAGATTCATTAAAATCCCCCAACAATACAAAAACTATGCAATTTGCCAAACGTTTAGAGCCACTGCAATTTAATGTATTTGCCGATATGGATCGGGCGAAAACTCAAGCTAGAGCAGCGGGGCAGAATGTGATTGACTTGTCTCTGGGTTCTTCGGATTTGCCGGCCGCTGCTCACATTACAGATGCGATCGCACATTCTTTGTCGGACTCCAGCACCCACGGCTATTTGCTCTTTAACGGGACGAAATCTTTCCGGGAAGCCGCAGCTATTTGGTACGAGAAAAAATTTGGGATTTCAGTCAATCCAGAAACCGAAGTGCTGCCGTTAATTGGTTCCCAAGAAGGCACGGCGCATCTGCCTTTAGCTGTACTCAACCCCGGAGATTTTGCTTTGCTGCTCGATCCGGGCTATCCTTCCCACGCGGGCGGTGTGCATTTGGCCGGCGGTCAAATTTATCCGATGCCGCTATTAGCAGAAAATGCGTTTTTGCCGATATTTGAAGATATTCCGACAGCAGTGTTGGCTGAGTCGAAGATGATGGTTTTGAGCTATCCTCACAATCCTACAACTGCGATCGCCCCGGTTGCTTTTTTTGAGAAAGCCGTGGCTTTTTGTCGCGAACACCGGCTAGTTTTAGTTCACGATTTCCCTTATGTGGATTTGGTATTTGACGATCGCAATTCTCTCATAGAGGCAGAGTTTGGTAACGAGGAAGAATATCGAAAATTGATGGCACCGTCAATTTTTCAGGCAGATCGAGATAAGAGTGTGGCGATCGAGTTTTTTACACTATCCAAATCGTACAGTATGGGAGGTTTTCGAGTCGGATACGCGATCGGCAATTCCGAACTAATTGCAGCGCTGCGACAGGTAAAAGCAGCAGTAGACTTCAACCAATACCGAGGGATTTTGAACGGAGCGATCTCCGCATTAACCGGCCCCCAAGATACCGTCAGAACCAGCGTAGAAACCTTCAGAAAACGGCGGGATGCCTTTGTAAACGCCCTGCAGGGCATCGGCTGGCAAGTACCCGTACCCGCCGCCACCATGTACGTCTGGGCGAAACTGCCGGAACCTTGGGCCCAAGATTCCGTGAAATTTTGCACTCAGCTAGTACAGAGTACAGGAGTTGCAGCTTCCCCCGGTGCCGGTTTCGGGAAATCAGGAGAAGGTTACGTGCGATTTGCCTTAGTCGAGTCGCCAGCAATTTTGGAAGCAGCAGTTAGAAAAATTGCTGAGTTTCTAAATTGAGGGATGCGATACAGCGTATCCCAGGTTGATGAAGGACACCCGCCTATCGGTCTATCCCCCCCGTGGGACAAAGGCTTTCGCCGCGTCCCTTTGAGGCAGGGGTTTAAACCCCTGCCGGACTGGGGTTGTGACGTTTTTACGGACAAAAATAAGGGTACGGTGCCTAAGTCCCTACCCGCCGATCGAGATTGGTACAATTGCTAAACTATTGTGATTTATACCTAAAGGAATAGATATTTGCACGGAGTATCTGTCACAATTTATGTTGAGAAATGTTAACGCAAGGTATCTTGAGAATTGTCAGTTCCGCTCACCCACTCTAAAAATCCTTGAAATGAATGCTGTCGGGGCAGCGATTGTTCCGTAACAGAGAGCGCACATCCCAAAAATACCACACTGCCCAAAATTGCAATCAGCGGAAAATGCTTACCCAGCCCAAAGTCCCGCTGAAGTCGAGCTAAAGGCCTGCTCTCGCGCCTGAGCATCTTTCCCACTGTCAGTTGTTTGAGACTAAAAGGATCGCGCACAAAATGACCGCTCCAGCTAATTACCAGATGAGAATGGCAGTGGGGACAAGTGAATAGTCCGCTGACCATTCCGACTGGGCCTACGATGCTGGAACGGTGGCAAATCGGGCAAGTGACAGAATGAGTGTTATAGGTGGGAGCGTTCATAACTGCTTTTCTTGAGTAAAAAAACCAACAACCAGTGGAGAGCCTGCGTTAACGCCTAGGGCATAGACCTGAAGAGGCACTTTTCCTTAATTCCTAGTTTACCGCTCGGATCGGGTCGATCGGAGCTCACTGCTTGGGAAAACCTTCAAATTGCCAATCCCGCAACGAGTGCAAGTCGGGAGCACAGGTGAGATTGTATTGCAGGGGAGTTACCGTTATTCTGTTGTCGCGAATAGCTTGTACGTCCGTAGGAATATCATGCCAGACCGCCGAATCGGGGGCTTCTTCTACATCTTCTAACAATTCGCCAGCCAGCCAATAATAAGTTTTGCCGCGCGGATCGGTGCGCTTTTGAAATATGTCGAAATAGCGGCGAATGCCTTGACGGGCGATCGCAACTCCGGTAATTTCTGCTTGTGTGACCGCTGGTATGTTGACATTCAACAGCACCGGTTTGGGCATTGGCTGTTTTTCCAACTGCGACAGCAAGGTGACAGCGAAATCCACTGCCGGCCCAAATTCCTGGGAAGTATAGCTCGCGAGGCTGAAAGCAATGCTGGGAATGCCTTCCATAATTCCTTCCATTGCGGCCGAAACCGTGCCCGAACAGATGATATCCGTGCCTAAATTCGGCCCGTGGTTGACGCCGGAAAGCACAAAATCCGGCGGTTTGTCCAGTAAAGCCCACAAAGCGAGTTTCACGCAGTCGGCGGGAGTGCCCGAACAGGCCCAAGCTTGGACTGAGGGATCGAAAATGGATTCGACAATTTCGGCGCGGATTGGTTGGTGCAGTGTGAGGCCGTGGCCGGTAGCGGAGCGCTCTCTGTCTGGGCAAACTACGCTCACGTCGTGACCGGCGGTGGCGAGAGCGTTGGCGAGGCTGCGGATGCCTTGTGCAAAGATGCCATCGTCGTTGCTAATTAAAAGTTTCATTGAAATTTTTATAGGCCTGATAACAATCTTAAACTAGATTCAAGGAGGGCGATCGCTCTTACCTCGAATTACCTATTACAAATTATCCGTAACTGCCCTCAATCTAAAATCTAAAATCTAAAATCTAAAATCAAAATGACTGTC
>JAICRN010000707.1 GCA_025937335.1 Microcoleus sp. TY_ISSM_2_bin.22 | reverse complement strand
GGTAAATTGTCCTTCTTGGGTGGCGTTATTTAACACCACGTTTTCTTGGGTGCGGATGACGTAGTGGGCGATCGTACTTGCTAGTTTTGGCGTTTCCCCAGAAGCTGCTTCGGAATTCAGGGGAAGCGAGCGCAGCACGCTAATTTCATCCTCCTTCACCGAACCTTCTGCCTCTATCGCCCAGTTTCCCGCTTTTTCTAAGATTAAAAATCCTTTTTGGGCGCCTGCATTTTCGATGGCAATTTTCATCAACCTTTCTAGCAATTTGCTCAAAACTATTTCACCTGAAATTGCTTGGGAAGCTTTCATTACTGTGGCTAAATCTAGTGTATCTCCCAAATTAGTGCTAGTGGTAGTAGGCGCATTGGTTGTTTGGTTAACATTTGTTTGAGTTGTTGTCTTGGCTGATGTTCTAGCTAGTAGGTGCGGGTATTTTTCCTCTAAATCCTCAACTTTGCGTTTAGCGCCCCAAGCTTGGTAGCTATAATGAGCGTTTTGCATATAAAGTTGGGCGATCGTGTCTTTGCCCCATGACAAGTAAAATTTGGCGGCGAGTTCGTGAGCGAGTGCTTCTTCGTTGATGTACTGGTTTTCTTTGGCAAGAGCGATCGCTTTCTCGTACATTTCCATTGCCTCGATTTTTCCCCCTAAAACCCGATACCGTTCTGCCTCTACTAGATAGAATTTGTGCAAATAATTCATTGGGGCATGATGCGCCCATTTCTGCATTTTCTCTTGATTAGCTTGTACTCTGTCAAGAATGCCCTGTTGCTCTGACTGTGGAGTATCAGAATACACCGCCAACCGCACCAAAGAATCGTAAAAATGGAAGATAGGAATAACGGGTAATCCTACCATTGCATCTAAATACTTCTCTGCTATAGCAGTATTTTCAATGCCTTCTGAGTAATTCTCAAACAAATAACAAAGGTAAATTTTGTTCAAATATATGTATGCAACTGCCGATTTGTCTTTTGCCTGCTGGTATAATGGCAACTTCAGATACTCATCACAGGCTTCACCTTTCAGAATGCAAGTTTTTTCGCTTTTCCCCAACAAATTTAATATAGCTTGCCAATTTATTTCTATATAATTAAGCGCTATTTCTTGCTTGATATTATAAATAGCCTCTCTGTTAATTGCTATCCCTCTGTCCAGCACAGTCAGTTCTTTGCCACTATAGTAAGCTGCACAGGAGGAATGTATTAGACTAAAGCCTGCATATTCTAAATCGCCTGTCTCTATTCCGCTAGAGTAAGCAGACACTAAAGGCTCGCATGTTTCTCTCAGATGCTCTTTCCAATGTCGGGTAAATATATTTACAATGACAACTGTCTTGGCTTTGATTTCTTGAGCATTCAACTTTGACAATAGACTTAAAGCTAATTGACCGAACTTATAACCCGCATCAATATCCTCCACAATTCCACAAAGAAGAAAACCATAATTGGCATAAGCAAAGGGAGAAACAGAAGCATTACCATATTGGACGGATAAATCTACTTGTTTGCACACCGTCAAGAGCAACAGTTGTGGAGCAGCAATGTATGCAGGAGCAAAGATACTTGATATAAGTCTCATAGCTGCTAGTTTATAGGGATCTGTCATTTGAGGCAGGTCACTTAAATCCTCAATTCGCTTCCCCTTCAAAATTGCCGCCGTTTCCCCCAGTGCTTGCCCAATATCTGACGGGTTTGGCTGAGAGGGAAACTCCACCCCTAACAGCTTTAAAACTTCTAACGCTGTATTAACTGCATCAATTAGCTTTTTCTGCGACACGGAAGCTTGAATCTGGACTTCATAGACTTTTATTTTTTCCAATAGGTTTTTGGAACAGTTTTGCACGACTGATGCTAATTTCTGCATCCGGTCAAAGTCACCACTCAGAAATGCTGCCTCTGCTGCTTCGGTATGTAGTGCTAATGTCAGTTCGTAATGATGAGTCCAGCTAGAATTTGCTAGCAGTCCCAAACCTGCTTGCAAATATTCGGTAGCCGCAGCATGAGCCGTTGCTGCTTTAGCTTTTTGACCTGCGGTTAAATTAAGTTTGGCAATTTCAGTTCGTTCGGATTCATCACTAATGAGTTCAATTCCCAGATTCAAATGATCGACGATCGCAAATATATCTTCCGCTCGTTTCTCTGGCGAGGTATTTTGCCACAGCAGGCGACCGATTTGTAAGTGAACTGTTTTTTTAAAATTTTGCTCAATCAGAGCATAAGCTGCTTGTTGCACGCGATCGTGCAAAAACTTATAAGTAGTAATGACGAGATGAGACTGAACGATTTCTTCTTCTGTTACCCCGAGTTCAGAAGTGGCTAAAATTAGTCCATCTTGAATGGCTGGCAATAGCTTTTGAAAGGTTTCAGCGGGAGATTTTTCATGAACAACAGACAGAGTATTTAAGTCAAAACTATTGCCAACGCAAGAGGCTAATTGTAAAATTTGTTGAGTTGACTCGGGCATTTTTCTCAATTTACCGACCATCAACTCAACGACGTTATCGGTAATCCCTACTGCTTCAATTTCTGAAATATTCCAATCCCAGTTTCTTTGCTCAGAATTAAAAATCAGGAGGTTTTCTTCATAGAGAGTTCTCAGAAACTGATTGACAAAAAAAGGATTGCCTTGAGTTTTACCGACGACTAACTCAGCTAGGAGGATGACTGAGCCTCTATCCCGACGCACAGTATCAGCTATCAAGTTAGTAATATGTTCGATATCTAAGGGAGTTAAGGTAATGTGGTTAATAGTCGCGCCTTGATTTTGCAGCCCCTCCAGAGTCATGATTAAAGGATGCGTCTGGCTCACTTCGTTATCTCGATAAGCACCCATTAGAAATAAATATTTTGTTTCCTCATCTGCCATCATTACTTGCAGCAG
>JAICRN010000183.1 GCA_025937335.1 Microcoleus sp. TY_ISSM_2_bin.22 | reverse complement strand
GTCGCCATCCTCGCAGGACGCTTAATGATACAAAGACTGCGAACTTTATCAGACTCTGGCATCGATTCCGCCTTCGAGACAAGTTTAGCGGCGCGTAACTTTGGTCGATTTTTGAGAAACTGTAAAACTAAAGGCTACACAATCCACCTGATTTAGTTCTGGCTGCAATCTCCAGAAATCCCAATTGAACGGGTGCAACCCAGGGTTGAAAGTGGCAGACATTCTCTTCCCGAAATCGACATAATTTCTGTCATATTGCTTTTCAGATAAATCGACCATGATTTGTTCAAACAAGCCCGTGAAGCGCAGCTATCCCCTAGGGCATCGCCCAACCTCAAACCGAAGTCATCAAATAACCAATAACCACTAACAAATAACAAAACTATTGTCAACAGTATTTTTTCTGAAATAATATTGAAGGTTAAATAACAATTGCTAGCTAAGATTTGCGAATTATAGCACTTTGTTCACACTATTTGAAAATGCTAAGTTAATTAAAGATTTTATGCAGGTGACGCATAAGTGTTTACATTGTCGATCGCAATTTTGTTATTCTATTAGCAAGTTTCATTTGATAGACTGAATTTTTGTATCCCAGTCCTACCCCTAAACAGAACGGCAGCTTCCACAATGAGAATTTTAGTCACAGGCGGTGCGGGTTTCCTCGGTTCCCACCTAATCGATCGCTTAATGGCCCAAGGACATGAGGTAGTCTGCCTGGATAATTTTTACACCGGTACTAAACGCAATATCCTCAAATGGCTGGATAACCCATACTTTGAGCTGATCCGCCACGACATCACCGAACCGATTCGGTTAGAGGTAGATCAGATTTACCATCTGGCCTGTCCCGCTTCCCCAATACATTATCAGTACAACCCTGTCAAGACCATTAAAACAAACGTCATCGGCACGATGAATATGTTGGGATTGGCCAAACGGGTGAAAGCGAGATTTTTTCTCGCTTCCACTTCCGAAGTGTACGGAGATCCTGACGTACATCCACAAACAGAAGATTATCGCGGCAACGTTAATTGTATCGGAATTCGCAGTTGTTATGACGAAGGGAAGCGAGTAGCTGAAACCTTATCTTTTGATTACCACCGCCAAAATGGGGTAGACATTCGAGTTGTGCGAATCTTCAATACCTACGGCCCCCGGATGTTGGAAAATGACGGCAGAGTAGTGAGCAATTTTATTGCTCAAGCTTTGCGGAATCAACCGCTGACCGTGTACGGCGACGGTTCCCAAACCCGGAGTTTCTGCTACGTTTCTGATTTGGTGGAAGGATTTATTCGTTTGATGAATAGCGACCAAATCGGGCCGATGAATTTGGGGAATCCCGGCGAATACACTATCTTGGAACTGGCAGAAAAAATTCAAAATATGATTAATCCAGGGGCAGAAATTATCTTTAAACCGCTGCCGGAAGACGATCCAAAACAGCGACAACCGGATATTACTCGTGCTAAGACTTGGTTGGGGTGGGAGCCAACTGTGCCGCTGGATCGAGGTTTAGAGTTGACTGTAAAGGATTTTCGCGATCGCTTTGAGGGAAACAAAGACTAGAGATGACCGATTTGTAGGGGCCAACCCCCCGTGGTTTGCCTTACTTAGGTTAGGCACAGGATCAGTACCTCTACAAACTGTTTTTCCTTCTTCCTTTCATCTGATTTATTTACTAGCTTTAAGGAGATTTCTATGCAAGTTTGTGTCATCGGTACAGGATATGTTGGCTTAGTCACCGGCACTTGTTTGGCTCACATCGGCCACCACGTGATTTGCGTAGACAACAACGAAGAAAAAGTTAAATTAATGAAGTCCGGACAGTCGCCTATTTTTGAACCCGGACTGTCTGAATTAATGTCTTCTGCATCTGCGTCGGGCAATCTAGAATTTACTTCGGATTTAGCAGCAGGAGTGGCTCACGGGGACATTTTGTTTATTGCCGTGGGGACGCCTCCTTTGCCTACTGGGGAAAGCGATACTCGCTACGTGGAAGCGGTTGCTCGCGGAATTGGAGCTCACCTCGACGGTGATTACAAAGTAATCGTAAACAAATCGACAGTGCCCATTGGTTCGGGGGATTGGGTGCGAAGAATTGTACTAGACGGTTTAGCGGAACGTCAAAAAGCTCAAACCAATGATGCGGCTACGGGTGAGGAAGTAGCAGCAAAAAAAGGTGTGGTATTTGATGTGGTTAGCAACCCGGAGTTTTTGCGGGAGGGCTGTGCTGTTTTCGATACTTTTAATCCCGATCGCATTGTTCTCGGCAGCAATTCTCGGCGGGCTATGGATATGATGCTACAGTTATACCGGCCGATTGTCGATCGCAAGTTCGCAGAAAATCCGTCTTTGCCGGAGGTGCCTGTGGTGATGACTGATATCAGTTCAGCGGAGATGATTAAGTACGCAGCTAATGCTTTTTTGGCTACGAAGATTAGCTTTATTAATGAAGTTGCTAATATTTGCGATCGTGTCGGTGCAGATGTTAGTCAAGTTGCCCGAGGTATCGGCTTAGATTCGCGGATTGGCAACAAGTTTCTGCAAGCGGGCATTGGTTGGGGCGGTTCTTGTTTTCCCAAAGATGTCTCGGCTTTAGTTCACACTGCTGACGATTACGGCTACGAGGCGCATTTGCTGAAAGCGGCGGTGGAAGTTAACCAACGCCAGCGGTTCATTGCTATTGAAAAGTTGCAGCAAGTTTTGAAGATTCTCAAAGGTAAAACTGTCGGACTTTTGGGTTTGACTTTCAAGCCGGATACTGACGATTTGCGGGATGCTCCTTCGCTGAATTTAATCGAGAATTTGAACCGGTTGGGAGCGAAAGTTAAAGCTTACGATCCGATTGTTTCTCAAACTGGGATGCGTCACGGTTTGTCGGGAGTGTTGGTAGAAACCGATCCGGAAAGACTGGCCGACGGTTGCGATGCTTTGGTGTTGGTGACTGACTGGGAACAGTTTCGCAATTTAGATTACGATAAAATGGCGAAGTTGATGAATCATCCGGTGATGATTGATGGCCGCAATTTCTTAGATAAGAAGGCTTTAGAAGCGGCTGGTTTCCAATATGTGGGGATTGGCAGATAAAGGGTGAGTTTTGAGCATAATTTCTCTCCCGTAGGGTGCGCTTCGGCGCACCTTACAAACGAGAATTTCTAAGCCGTAGGATGCGCCGAAAGCACCTGACATTTGTTGGCGACGAACAATCGCGGGTTTACCCGTCCGGCGTGGTTTAAAAATTTTCCATCAATGTTTTTTCTTGAGCGTAAACATCTCGTAGCTGTTGCAGCGCTGAGGCAGAAATTACCGATTTAACTGTAGCTACTAATTTACCCCACTCAAGCAAACTGTCAACTGAAACAGCCGTTTTGAAGTTGTACGTATAGAATTTAGTCCAAAATTCTGGTGCTTGTGTCCGTTTCCAGCGTTTGTACCATGCGACAAAATCTCGATCGCAGGGCGGTTTTACTTCTAAGATTGGCGGAAAATCGGCGTAGCTGACAAATCGACTGAGACCTTTGGCGTGAACGTAGACCACGTTGTGGCAGCATTCGATCCGGTATATCTGTTCGGGTGATATGTTGAACAGGAGTGCTACTGTTTCTTCGGTGACAAATCTCGATCGCGGATTGACGATCGACGATTTGTGAATAATTTTTGATGCGCCGATCTCTGACGATCTTAACTGATTTTCTGATATCATTGTAGTTGCATCTGGTCGTGGTAGGTAAATCTATCTGCTAGGTGCGATCGACAGAAATAATCAGTCGGGATTAATTTTAACTGGCGCTCGTCTTTAGTTTCGTTGACTCCGCCGCAAAACGGAGACAAGCCCCGACTTCTGCCTTGAGAGGCGCAAAATTTTCGACCAACGTTCAAGCTCCCAGATTCATCTTTAGAGTCAATCTAAAATCTAAAATCTAAAATCTAAAATCGAATGACCGGGGCGCTCGCTTTTTGATATATTATAATAAATCCAAAATTTTGTAAATAGCGAATATGAGCAAAGGCTTAGTCAGGTTGCGGGTTCGAGAGTTGGCTGCCGAGAAGGGATGGACGCTCAAGGAGGTTGCGGAGCGATCGGGCGTCGGCTACAGTACGATTAGCAATTATGCCCGTTCTCAGGGGATGGCAATGGTTGACTTTGCCGCAGTTCACAAGTTGGCTCGCACCTTTGATGTGATGATTGAGGATTTCGTGATCATCCTAGAAAAATAGTTGAAGGTTTTGCTTAAATTCTAATGTGGTAGCGATCGACCAAAAGCAGATGCGTACAAATCCTTTAACCTACAATACTATTTCTAGAGATGCCATCGATCGAGCCTCCCAAAGACTCCCCCAAACCATGCCCAAGCCAAAAAAGACCCCCGCCAAAACCTACACTGAAATCAACCTCAGCGATCCTCAATATTACTTCAACCGAGAACAAAGCTGGCTAGAATTCAACAACCGCGTGCTCCACGAAGCCCTCGACCCCCGCACGCCCCTCCTAGAAAGACTCAAATTTCTCGCTATTTTTAGCTCCAACCTAGACGAATATTTTATGGTGCGCGTGGGCGCCCTCAAACAACAAGTACACGCAAAAGTCAGCAAATTAACCTCCGACGGCCGCACGCCCCAACAACAGCTAGATGCCCTGAACAAGCGGCTTTTGCCGATGGTTACTCAGCAGCACTCGTATTTTGAGCAAACCCTGCGGCCGAAACTAGCAGCAAGCGAAATCTACATTCTCGACTACATTGACCTCAATCAAGAACAGCGCAATTACTTGCACCGCTACTTCAAAGAACAAGTATTTCCCGTACTCACTCCCCTAGCAGTGGACCCCAGCCACCCATTCCCCTACCTTTCCAATCTCAGCCTCAATTTAGCAGTAGTAGTCAGGGACCCCGACACGCGGGAAGAATTATTTGCCCGCGTCAAAGTACCGCAGGTTTTGCCGAGGTTTTTGCCACTACCGGGGGAGTTGCAGTGGCAGCAGAGGGGCAAATCTCCTGTTTGGACTGGCGTGCCCCTAGAACAGGTGATTGCCCACAATTTAGAAGCTTTGTTTCCGGGGATGGACGTAGAGGAATATCACCCGTTCCGCATTACTCGCAATTCCGATTTGACCGTGGAGGAAGATGAGGCGGAGGATTTGCTGCTGGCAATAGAACAGGAACTCCGCAAGCGCCGGTTTGGAGGTTCTGCGGTGCGGATGGAAATTCAAGCGAGTATGCCACCTGCGCTGCGAGATATGCTGATGGAGGAGCTGGATCTCGGTGAGCAAGATGTTTACGTCGTAGAGGGGCTGCTAGGCCTCAAGGATTTGATGTCTTTTGTGGGGCTGCCGGTGCCGGAACTGAAAGACCCGGTTTGGACTCCGGTTGTGCCGCCGCGATTGCGGAACTCGGAATCGGCAAGGATTTTAGAGAAATCGATGTTGGATGCTGAGGATGGTCAGGATATTTTCACGACCATCCGGCAGGGGGATTTGATGCTGCACCATCCCTATCACTCGTTTGCCGCGACCGTACAGCGGTTTATTACTGAGGCCGCGCACGATCGCTCCGTGTTAGCGATTAAGATGACTTTATACCGCACTTCGGGAGATTCGCCGATCGTCAGCGCCTTAATTCAAGCAGCTGAAAACGGCAAGCAGGTAGCGGTTTTAGTAGAGCTCAAAGCTAGATTTGACGAAGAAAATAATATTAATTGGGCTCGCAAGTTAGAACAAGCGGGAGTCCACGTAGTTTACGGTTTGGTGGGACTCAAAACCCACACCAAAATTGTGATGGTAGTCCGTCGCGAGGACGATTACATCCGCCGCTACGTCCACATCGGCACCGGCAATTACAATCCCAAAACAGCCGGACTGTATACCGATGTGGGTTTGTTGAGTTGTCGCGAGGATTTGGGATCGGATTTGACGGATTTGTTTAATTATTTGACTGGTTATTCGCGGCAGGTATCTTATCGAAAATTATTGGTGGCACCGGTCAATATGCGCGATCGATTTTTAGCTTTAATCCGCCGCGAGGCAGAATTCTGTCGCTTGCAGGCCGAAGGCGGCACCGGTACCTGCGGCCGCATTGTCGCTAAAATGAACGCTTTAGTTGACCCTCAAATCATTGTTGCTTTGTACGAAGCTTCGCAAGCGGGAGTTAAAATTGATTTGATTATTCGGGGGATTTGCTGTTTGCGTCCCGGCGTTGAAGGTGTTAGCGAAAATATCAGAGTTATCAGTATTATCGGCCGCTTTTTAGAGCATTCTCGGATGTTTTATTTTTTCAACGGTGGCGACGAAGAGGTGTATATTGGTTCTGCTGACTGGATGCAGCGCAATCTCACAAGACGGGTTGAAGCTATAGTTCAGGTGGAAGACCCGACAATTGCTAAGGAATTGCAAGAAATTTTGGGGGTCATGCTAGCTGACAACCGCCAAGCTTGGGATTTGCACTCTGGGGGACACTACTCTCAGCGGCGGCCGCCTGCTAATTGCCCGGAAGTGAGCTCTCAGCAAATTTTGATGGATATGGTGATGAATTAGTCGGTTGTCAGCAGTCAGTTGTCAGTTGTCAAATTTGCAGTTACCAGTTGTACGTTCTTGTTAGTTATTAAGCTGTACTGCATTTAATTTTGACTTGTGGGGCGGGATCTCCAGCCCACCCCACAAGAATATTTTTACTAGCATAACTATCCAAATTAAATGCGCGACAACTACTGACTAATGACTAATGACTGCTGACTGCTGACTGCTTAACTGTTAAAAGTACGCTTGAATTCTTCTAAGAGATCGTCAATTTCTTCGATCGCCTGACTCACATCTATTCTCAGGGCTCCCAAGTCCGATCGATCTAACAGCCGCACGAGGGATTCCCGCTTGCTCTCGATCTGTGCTACGCGCTCTTTGATTGTCTGTGCATCCATGGTTTTTTGCCTTTGCTACTATTAACAAAAATATTTGACATTCCCCCTGCGAACAGACGGGGATTCTTAATTCACCGACCTACTTTTTTGGGCAAATCCTTCACTGTTTTTATCTGGGAAGTGATGAACCTGCTCAGAGTTTTTGGGTCTGTGTTATAGTTTGATTGTACATCAAAACTTCAGCCAAACTTCAGGCAAATTTTACCGCAGGAAAGGCGGACGTTTTGTATCTGCTGGTTTATTTTTCATCATTCCAGCTAAAAATCGCTTCAGGGCCTTCTCCCGGTTTTTCATAAAAGCCGACCAAAATCCCGGTTGATATTCATCCATTGTCTTGGCTAGGGCCCAGACATCTATGGCTAAGATATTATAAAGCCTTTCATCTTCCCGTTTGAGCGAGTTAATCTGTTCTAGAACAGACTTGTTTGCTCCAGCAGTTTGTTTGTCTTCGTCTTTAATCATGTCCCAAAAGTGGTTGAAAGGGCAAGAGGGTCGATCGCGATCGCCGCTCTGTATACTTTGATGATACTGCCGATCTCGATTGCCTTCTGGAACCAACGCCACGCAATTAACACGGATATTTACCGATGGCGCGCCCGGGCGAGTCCGGCCGGATAAGTTTCTGAAGCTAGAGACAATACTGTGGATGCACACCGCTCCCGCGCTCATAGATACTAGCAGTTTTTGCAGGTCTTTTGGCAAAAAAACTAAATTTATTCAAGACTTTTTGACAGATAATAATTAAAGTATATTATTTCTGTCCGACTACTTACCTCACTAATATGTTACGTAAAATTTCTTTAGCAAACCTAGCCTTAGTTGTGGGCGGTATTATAGCAGCAGTCGGGTTCGGAGCCTACTTCACAGACAGACCTACCCTGAACCTAGCCGGTTTTTTTTATGGAATTCCGCTGTTGCTGGGAGGTTTGGCCCTGAAAGCCGCCGAACTCGAACCGGTGGAGTTCACTGAACCGACTTCTCCGGAAGTTCTTCTCCTGCGAGAAAGTCAGGCCACAGATACTCAAAACCAAGTCCGCAAAGATATCACCCGATTTCGCTACGGCCAACCCGCGCACTTAGATGATGCTTTGGAGCGCTTGGGTCTGGCCCCGACAGACGAGGAACGGCCAGTGCTGCAAGGGTTGCGGGAAGTTGATGTTGACGGTGCTTATGGGTTAATTCTAGAGTTTTATTCGCCGCTAATGCAGATCGAAGTCTGGGAAGAAAAACAACAAAAAATAGCTACTTTTTTTGGTCCTGGTTTGCACGCAAAAGTGAGTCAAAAGGCTGGTGACCAAATAGAATTGGCTCTCATTAAAAATACTCAAGCTTAAAGTATTCTGAAGTTGTGAGTGCAGAAATTTTGAATTCGCCAATTAAAAATTAATCCTGCATCAGCTCAGATACTGATTTTAGCGGCAGCTTGAAACCTGTCGCTATCAACAAAAACTCTATCCGCAAGCGGGCGATCTCGCAACTTGGATTTTCCTAATTACAATAGTGGTCGAGCACCGATCGGCAATCTTAAATCAGCAGAAGCACAAATGGTTTCGTCCCAAAGCAGGATAGGTATTATCGGCGCAGGAACATCAGGAGCTTATCTGGCAATTCTGCTGATTCAACAAGGGTTTCAAGTTGACTTGTTTGAAAAAGCACCATATGCGCGCACCGATGGCTGTGGTATGCTGATCGTACAAGCAGGTATGCAGGCACTTCATCAAGGCAACCCTCAAATCACCGAAAAAATTATCAACTCAGGCGATCGAGTTAAACTATTCGAGTTTCGCAACCTCCGCGGCAGTGTCATCAATTCGGAACCCGTCACCTATGAAGAAAATGAACTCCCAGGAATGCTGGTACACCGCAAAGCTATTCTAGAAGCACTCCTCGACGAGTTACCCCCTGAGTGTATTCATTTTAATGCGGAATTAGCATCGATCGCCCAAACCGACCACCGTGCGATCGCCCACTTCAAAGATGGCCGTAAATGGGAAGGCGATCTTTTAATCGGTGCCGATGG
>JAICRN010000005.1 GCA_025937335.1 Microcoleus sp. TY_ISSM_2_bin.22 | reverse complement strand
GACGGGCGGGACGCCCATCCCACAAGAAAAAAGGGAAATTATTTAATTGACGATCCTTAGGCTCAGTTTCTATCTCGAAAGCGTACTGGCATTCGATCTGACGGATAAATTAACAGGTTTTGCTGTAATTGTTCTAGAGAAGAACGACCGTTGACTAACTCCCAATCGAAGTGGCGCAGCAATAATGCTAACATCATCGTTCCTTCCAGCATTGATAGATGCTCTCCTAAACAACGATGCGGGCCTGAGCCAAAGTCTATCATTGGCAGTGAACTCGTTTCCTTATTCTTGTCCAACCAACGTTCCGGCAAAAATTCCTCTGGGTTAGCATAAACGTCTGGATCTCTTCCCGCTGCAAGCATTGACCAGGATACTCTCGTTCCGCGCGGAATCACTGTCCCCTCAATTAAAGTATCCCGTTGAGCCTCCAATGAAGTTGAGCCGGAGGCAACTGAATAAAGGCGCAGTGTTTCTTTGAGAATAGCGCGAATATAAGCCAATTCTTTGAGGCTTTCTAGGTTAATTTCACCTTGTTTTTGCCAAGCTTGGTCAACGATGTCCCGTGCTTGTTGAAACACTCTTTGATTTAAGCTCAACTCTCCAAGTGCAAAGGATAAAGTATGGGCTGTGGTATCAGTCCCACCTATTAATAATTCGACCAATTCTGACATTAAGCTGTCTCGATCGTATGTTGGTTCTTTCTCCGCGATTTTGACTAACATTGATTCCTTAAACAAACGACTGACTTGTGAGAAATCAGTTTGATTTTGTTCTCTCATCTGTAAAGCTAAGTCTACGCGGGGGGCAAGAAATTCAGTTAAATATTGCCTCGCTGCCCAATAATCGCGTGAATTCTGACTTGGCAAATATTTCATCCATATCTTTTCCCCCGCAGCTTGTCGCAGGAAACGATAACCTACAACAGATATTGCTTCGTATATCTTGCCAACTTCTAGAGTGGGGCCTTCAGGACTAGGACTATTTCTATCTACAGGAGTACCTAGTACAATAGAGGAAATCACCCTCATTGTTAGTTCCACAAACAGAGGGTCTACCTCAACTTCTTTTGGTGGAGCAACTTGTTTGAGCGTCTCAATGGCTTGTTCGCAAGCTTGGTTAATTATTTCCAGATATTTGGAGAGATTGCTCGAACTAAATTCTGGGTTCCAAGCCTTACGTCGCCACTGCCACTCGGTTGCTGTTTCTCCGAGCATAATTGGGCCACTGATATCATTCCATGCCTGGCGTAATTGCTTGGATCTAATTAAGCTACCATCTCTCATCCCATTGATAATGGTATCTTCGATGACTTTTGGTTTACTTAAAATAACACCTGGGGTTCTGCCATTCCAGATGACGTACATCGGGCCTAACTGCTGGCTCCAATCAAAAAATAGCTGAAATAATTTCTTCTGTTTTACTGCTGCTAATATTTGTGGCAGATTTCCTAACACCCAATATTGGGGAGGCGAAGGGAGTGATTGTAGCGATTTATACGTTTCCTTTCCTTTCCACCATCGCCAAGTCAGTATAGACGCTATGCTCGTAACGCCTAATACTATTACTAAATATGACAAGAAGGAAGAAGAACCATTTATTTGAGAAGTAATGCTTTGAAACATAAATCTGCCCAAGTCCATAGTTTTTTATTACCCATATACTACCTTGAAATGGAGATGAAGTAAGTCAACGTAATTAAATATAAAACTTCGACTTGGTAATTGCCAGATGTGGCTCTAGCATTAACTCCTTTAATGATGGCCTGGGATAATTCGTACTCGTCTTCAAATACGCAACAAGCTCTGGAATTACGCACTTGTCATGTTATAAACATCTGTAACTCACCAAAAAACTAAAGCCCTTTTCCGTTGTTGGGGGAAAAGAGCTTTAGTTTATTATTAACCTGGCACTGAGCTATTTTACCGGGCAGTGACCCGCCGAGTATCTTCGCCATAGCAACGTTTAACAACCGAGTTCGGGATGGATCGGAGTGGTTCCATTACATCATAAGCACCAGGAAAGCTTTGAAAACTTTAAATCCTGTGTCTGCGTTAAGCTTGATGCGCTGCATCTCTTTCGCTCGACTTAATTACCTTATCAAGTTTCCCCCTGTCTGTCAACCCCTTTGTCAAAAGTTTTTTTAGCTCGCCGGCAACAGCCCCCAATCGGCGAGTTTGAGGTATTATTTGCCAGTGTTGCCGATCGACCTTTAACTCACAAATCCAAAAACGCCGCCTCGGTTCCCTGCTCTCTGCGAATCTTCCCGTCCTTCACAAACCACGCCACGACCTGCTTAACTGTTAATTGTTCGATCGCGCTTTCAGCTTCTGTAGCAATTTGCCTCAAAGGCCGCAAAGACGCAATTACCAAATTCGTAAAAAAGTTTTCAAAACTAGCATCAAGTTCGATCGACCCTTTAATACTCTCATCATTTTTAATCCAATCCATCACCTGCCCATTAGTCACCTCAGCCACCGGCTTCCCAGTCTCCTCAGCAATTTGCTTGAGCACCCTCAAAGCATAAATTGCCACCCGCGCCGAAAACTTTTCCTTCGACGACAGCAGCGCCATATCAACTTCCGCGCACTCTTCCGGCTTTAAAAAATCTGCTAGCGGTTCCATATATTAAAAATTGGTAATTGCTAATCGGTAATCGGTAATTGGTAATCCCTGACATCCGTGACATCCGTTACACTCATCCGTTGTCGAACTTCTTCCTTCTTCCTGGCAATCAAATAACCGCAGCGGTGTTCCCCATTAATAATCCAGTGAGTCCGCTCCACAATACAATCCGGCAAAACCGCTGCAAACATTTCCAACTCATTGCCACACACGCTCGGAAAAGTTTCAGCAACATTAGAAATCGCGCAGTTGTGTTCCGCAAACACAAATCGATCGCCCTTAACGTCGCGATCGCACATCCCCACCTCTACAGATTCTACAGGATAACACTCAGCCATATAACCTTCAGCCCTGCGGAGTTCCACCAACTTAGTCACCCGCTCTTGCAGCGAACCCGCACCCACTAGCCGCCGATACTCCGTCGCCTTGCGCTGCCACTGTTTTCGCAGGATAGTAATCACTTGCTCTCGGCCGACAGTTTCCGCCAAAGTATCAAGGAAAGAGACTGCAAAATCACCGTAACGGTTCGGGAAGCGATCGCGCCCCTGACTGGTAAGCTCATAAATGTGCTGCGGCCGCCCCATCCCAGCCTGAACCGACTGATACTGAATCAGCCCCTCCGCTTCCAAATCCTTCAAGTGACGGCGAATCGCCTGCGGGCTGATATCCAAAGACTCCGCCAACTCAAGAGCCGTCCCCTGCCCCCCCTTGAGCAAATATTCCAGGATGTCTTGTTTCGTGGAAGTCTGCTGAGTAGTCTCCATCATCTTCACAAAAAATTATTAATTTGACTTTGACAATATCACTGTTGTTAATGTAGCTTAAAATATACTAAAGCAACAAATCTGTTGTTTTACTTCCCACAGCAGCCCCCAGAACTGGCCGGGCCCCCGACAGTTCCGCGTCTGCCATCTTTGAGAGACTTATCCAGAACACTCGAAAGCGCAAAATTAATGAGCTCTACAGTCACAACCCTAGTCAACCAGCCCTACAAATACGGTTTCGTCACCGACATCGAATCAGACACCATCGCCCGCGGCTTAAGCGAAGATGTAGTGCGCCTGATTTCCGCCAAGAAAAACGAACCGGAATTCATGCTGCAATTCCGCCTCAAAGCATACCGGAAGTGGCTGACAATGACCGAGCCCACCTGGCCCCACGTCAACTATCCCGCGATCGACTACCAACAAATTATCTACTATTCCGCGCCCAAACAAAAGCCCAAAAAGCTCAACAGTTTGGACGAAGTAGACCCGACACTCCTAGAAACCTTCGAGAAACTCGGCATTCCCCTCTCCGAACAAAAACGGCTGGGAAATGTCGCCGTCGATGCCGTTTTCGACAGCGTTTCAATTGCCACAACATTTAGAGAAAAGTTAGCCAAAGATGGTGTTATTTTCTGTTCCATCTCAGAAGCCGTCAAAGATTATCCCGAACTCATAGAAAAATATCTCGGCAGCGTCGTACCAGTCGGCGATAACTTTTTCGCAGCCCTCAACTCCGCCGTATTCAGCGACGGTTCCTTTGTTTACATTCCCAAAGGCGTCAAATGCCCGATGGAATTGTCAACATATTTCCGCATCAATAACGGAGATTCCGGTCAGTTCGAGCGCACCCTAATTGTTGCAGAAGAAAACAGTTCTGTGTCTTACCTAGAAGGCTGCACCGCGCCGATGTTTGACACCAACCAACTGCACGCCGCCGTCGTGGAATTGGTAACAATGGACAATGCCGAGATCAAATACTCCACAGTGCAAAACTGGTACGCCGGCGACGCCAACGGCAAAGGCGGCATTTACAACTTCGTGACGAAACGGGGTTTGTGTCAAGGAGTCAATTCTAAGATTTCTTGGACACAAGTAGAAACCGGTTCGGCGATTACTTGGAAATATCCCAGTTGCGTGTTAGTCGGCGACAACTCGGTAGGTGAATTCTACTCGGTAGCGCTGACAAATAACAAGCAGCAAGCTGACACCGGCACCAAAATGATCCACATTGGTAAAAATACTCGCAGCACGATTATTTCTAAGGGCATTTCGGCTGGAAATTCATCCAACAGCTATCGCGGCTTGGTGAAAATGGGGCCGAATGCTAAAGGCTCTAGAAATTACTCTCAGTGCGATTCGATGCTGATTGGGGATAACGCTCAAGCGAATACTTTCCCTTATATTCAAGTGCAGAACCACACTGCTAAAGTGGAACACGAAGCTTCTACTTCTAAGATTGGGGAAGAGCAATTGTTCTTCTTCGCACAGCGGGGAATTTCTGCAGAAAATGCTATTTCGATGATGATTAGCGGTTTCTGTAAAGATGTTTTCAATCAGTTACCGATGGAATTTGCGGCGGAAGCTGATAAGCTGTTGAGTCTGAAACTCGAAGGAAGTGTCGGGTAGAAGGAAGTTCGGCAACGAGCAATGTACGGGATGTAACGGATGTCAGGAAGAAGGAAGAAGGAAGAAGGAAGAAAATATTTTGGCGGGCGAGCAACCCTCGTTACCAGGCAGAGCCTGGTAACGCATATCTAGAGGCTCTGCCTCGCTTTTCTCTCTCCCGTTTCCAACGAGGCAGAGCCTCGCGACACGCATTCCTAGGCAGAGCCTAGGAACGAGAAGAATGAGAAAAAAAACTGTAAACTGCATTGAGGCAAAGGAAAAAAACAGATGATTGTTGAAAATAGTCAAGTGGTGCTATCCGTCCGCAATTTAACTGCGAATGTCGAAGATACCCAAATCCTAAAGGGTTTGAATCTGGAAATTAAATCGGGTGAAATTCACGCGATTATGGGTCCCAACGGTTCGGGGAAAAGCACTTTATCCAAGATATTAGCCGGCCATCCTGCTTATACGGTAACGGGCGGAGAAGTTACTTTTCTGGGTCAAAATTTGCTGGAATTACCGCCGGAAGAACGCTCTTTAGCTGGCGTGTTCCTAGCTTTCCAATATCCTTTAGAAATTCCCGGCGTTAGCAATCTGGATTTCTTGCGCGTGGCTTACAATTCTCACCGCAAACATCGCGGCTTGGAAGAATTAGATGCTTTTGATTTCCAAGATTTAATCGAGGACAAGCTGGATATTGTCAAGATGAACGATTCTTTTTTAGGCCGCAGCGTTAATGAGGGTTTTTCCGGCGGCGAGAAAAAGCGGAATGAGATTTTGCAAATGGCGCTGTTGGAACCGAAGTTAGCTATTTTGGATGAGACTGATTCGGGTTTGGATATCGATGCTCTCAAGATTGTCGCCGGCGGTGTAAATCAGTTGTCAACTGCTGAAAATTCGATGTTGGTGATTACTCACTATCAGCGGTTGCTGAATTACATTATTCCTGATTTTATTCACGTCATGGAAGCCGGCAGAATTATCTTGACTGGCCCGAAAGAGTTGGCGCTGGAATTGGAAGAGCGCGGTTATGACTGGGTTGTGGAAGAGGAAGCAGCAGGAGTAGGCGCGCGATGATGAATACGCAAGTTGCTACTAGAGAAATGTTTTTGGCTGGTTTGGTGAATCAGTGCGAAAAGTTGGGCGCTGCTCATCTCAAAAGTTCTGTTTACGGGTTGGATGATTTGCGCGACATTGCGGCTCAATACGTGCTTTCTTCTCATTTTCCGACTGTGAAGGATGAAGAATGGCGTTTTACTGATTTGTCGCCGCTGTTGCAAATCCCGTTGAATTTACCGGAAAGCAATCAGTCAGAAATTAAGCTGTCTGATATTACGATGCCTGTGAAAGACAAGGCAGATTTACCATTAAGATTGGTCTTTGTCAATGGTTTTTATGCGCCGCATTTATCAACGGTGAATTTGCCGAATTTGCCGTTAGCGGAACCCTCGAAGAGGAGCGACTTTTACGCAGGTAATCTATATAATGTACCCGAAAAATATCAAGGGCGCATCAGCGATGTTTTGAGCAAGCACAGACAGCAAACTGAGGTGTTTACTGCGCTGAATACTGCGGGTTTGGCGGATTCTGCGGTGGTGTTCGTGCCGGCCAATATGTCGATCGACCTTCCGATTCACTTGCTGTTCCTGACAGCGCCCGGTGCATCTCCCACGATGTCCCAGCCGCACTGCTCGGTCATAGCTGAGCCTGGAAGCAATGTGACGCTGGTTGAGGATTACGCAACTATCGGTAATGTCGCTGCATTTACGAATGCTGTAACCGATGTTGTTGTCGGCGAAAATGCCACTGTGAATCACGTTCGGCTGCAGCGGGAAGGTGGGGAAGTTGTTCATATCGGCAAAAGTGCGATCGAGCAATCTCGCAACAGCCGTTATACTTGTCATGCTATCAGCTTGGGAGGCAAAATATCGCGGCACAATTTAGAAGTATTTCAGCGTGGCGAAGCCACTGAAACAACTTTAAATGGTTTAACCGTAGCCTTTGGCGAACAGTTATCAGACACTCACAGTGTAATCGATTTCAATCACCCCCACGGTACAAGCCGCCAATTGCACAAGTGCATTGTCGGCAACAAAGCTCGCGCTGTATTTAACGGCAAAGTTTTCGTTCGCAAAGCGGCACAATTGACAGATGCCGGACAATTGAGCCGGAATTTGTTGCTGTCGCCCAGGGCCCGCGTAGATACCAAACCGCAGTTGGAAATTGTCGCCGACAACGTTAAATGTTCCCACGGTGCAACTGTCAGCCAATTAGAAGATGATGAACTTTTCTACTTGCAAAGTCGCGGTTTGGATTTAGAAAGAAGCCGCTATTTGCTAATCGATGCTTTTGCCGCAGAAATGCTCAATCAATTACCGATTCTGGGCGTGGCAAAAATGCTTTCTACCTGTGTGGCTGTGCAGTCGTAACTGATAGAGATAGATTAGGACACAGCACTGCTGTGTCCCTACCCAAACAGTAAGGTGCTCCGTCCGCACCCTAAATAATTAGGTTCTGCACAAGTCCTGAATAAGCCTGTAGGGGCGGGTTCACCAATCCCCCCAAATAGTACCAACAGGTTAGATCGACCCGCCCCCACCTCACGAGCGAACCCCTGACTGATATTGGTGTAAAAGGTGGATTAAAATCAACTTTTGCCATAACCTTGTAAACAATTAAGTTCTCATTACTCACTTCAGAAACTATGACACTTATTCAAGAAAAAACACTTGCATCAAAAGTTCGCGGCGACTTCCCAATTTTGACTCAAAAAGTTAACGGTAAACCGCTAGTTTATTTAGACAATGCAGCTACTTCTCAAAAACCTCTAGCTGTCATCAATGCTTGGCGCGACTACTACGAACAATACAATGCAAACGTACACCGCGGTGCTCACACTCTCAGCGCCAAAGCGACTGATGCTTACGAAGGTGCTAGAGACAAAGTTGCTGCTTTTATAAATGCGGCGTCGCGGCAAGAAATTGTTTACACTCGCAACGCCACCGAAGCGATTAATTTGGTTGCTTATTCTTGGGGCTTGAGCAATCTGCAAGCCGGAGATGAAATTATCCTGTCTGTGATGGAACACCACAGCAATCTCGTTCCCTGGCAAATGATTGCTCAAAGAACTGGTGCGGTGCTGAAGTTTGTGGAGTTAACGGAAACTAACGAGTTTGATTTGGAACAGTTTAAAACGCTGATTTCCCATAAAACTAAATTGGTGTCAACCGTTCACGTCTCTAATACTTTGGGCTGCATTAGTCCTGTCCAAGAAATCTGCAAAATTGCCCACAGTTTCGGCGCAAGAGTTTTAATTGATGCTTGCCAAAGCGTGCCGCACATGATAGTAGATGTGCAAGCAATAGATTGCGATTGGCTGGTTGCTTCCGGTCACAAAATGTGCGCTCCGACTGGCATCGGTTTTCTGTACGGTAAACTGGACTTGCTGAGAGAAATGCCTCCGTTTTTCGGCGGCGGCGAGATGATTGCTGACGTGTTTTTAGAATATTCAACTTATGCCGATTTGCCGCACAAATTTGAAGCCGGCACGCCTGCAATCGGCGAGGCGATCGCCCTCGGTGCAGCAGTCGATTATCTTAGTAACATTGGCATGGATAAGATTCACGCTTGCGAAGCAGAATTGACTGCTTATATGTTCCAACAATTGCGGCAAATTCCTGAAATCAAAATTTACGGGCCGCAGCCAGACAGCAACGGCGAAGGTAGGGCAGCTTTGGCGGCATTTACAGCCGGAGAAATTCACTCTCAAGACTTGTCTACCATGTTAGATCAGGAGGGAGTTGCGATTCGTTCCGGGCATCACTGCACGCAAGCTTTGCACCGCTATTTGAACGTTTCATCTACGGCGCGGGCGAGTTTGTATTTTTACAATACTCGCGAGGAGATTGATGTGTTTGTGAAAGCGTTGAAAGAGACGATCGACTTTTTTGCTGGGATTATGGGGTAAGTTTGTGTGGTGGGTATTTTCCCACCTCAGTTACCAAATTTTTTTCACGGTTAAGTTTAGCAGAATGCCTTTTACACTCGCACATCCGATCGCAGCAGTTCCAATCTGGTTGCTATTTAAAAGAAAATTGGATCTGTTAGCTCTCGCGATTGGGACAATGATACCCGATTTGCAATATTTTATCGCCCTGAAACCAGTCAGAGCGATAGGCCACAGTTTGCCAGGAGTATTCATCGAAGGTTTGCCCTGTTCCCTAGTTCTTTTGCTAGTATTTCACTGGGTTTTAAAGTATCCGCTACTGGCACTAGCTCCCTTGTACGTAGCCGAGCGACTGCCACCAATAAGGCGATACTCGCTCTTCCCCTTATCACAATTTTTAATAATTATAGGATCGATCGCGATCGGCGGAATAAGTCATATTTTGTGGGATGATTTTACTCATTCAACTGGGTGGTTTGTCGTCCGATTTCCACTGTTGCAATTTCAGATTTTCTCCCAGCCACTTTACAAATTACTTCAATATGGAAGTGGAATATTCGGACTCTGCGGTTTGTCGATTTGGTTCTTGGTGTGGTTGCTAAAAACTCAACCTCGCCAAAGTAAACAAGCGCTGCCTGTGCGCTGGAAACTATTAGCAACTAGCTGCATTTTGCTGACCTCTTGTATCTTGGCATTAATTGCTGTAAAGTTGCACATAGCTGAGGATGGAAGTTTTTCTGGCATAGTTGTTAGAGCAGTTATTGGTTCTATTTCTGGGTTATTTCTCGGTTGTTTGTTGTATTCGGTTGTATTCTGGAAGCTCAAAGGTTTTCAGCAATTAAATTAGAACTTGGGTGATAGAGAAAATTATAGATGTCAGAAAGGGCGATCGCTCTTTATTCATTAGATGTATTGTGGGACAGGCGTCCCACCTGTGATTCATCTGTGAGAAGAAAGTGAAAGATGCGATCTCAGCAATTACGTGCAAACTCTATCTTTAGGGTGAGGACTGACGACCTTAACTATACTGATACTGTAAAAGTTAAATTCTTTAGTAAATCCTGAATCTATTTTTTTTTGTTGTATATTTAGTTAGGCATTATCTAACTTACAGAGGTTAACAATGAGACCTTCCGAGTCGCAATCAGTACCATCCAGCTTCTTTGATGAAACCTATCGCCAAAGTAAAGATCCTTGGAGCTACACGTCTAGCTTTTATGAAACCAGTAAATTTAGAACAACGATCAGAGCCTTGCCAAAAGTCCGATTCAAAAATGCTTTTGAAATCGGATGTGCTATCGGCGTCCTCACCCAGAAACTTGCCAAAAAATGTGACAGATTGCTTTCAGTAGATTATTCAGAAGTAGGATTACAAGAAGCGCGGAAACGCTGCCACGATCTGCCACAGGTTCGCTTTCAGCAGATGCAAATACCCCAACAGTTTCCAACTGAGAATTTCGATTTCATTTTATTCTCAGAAGTGGGCTATTATTTGAGCCAATCTGACCTCCAGACAACCAAGGAAAAAATTATTAACCAATTACTTCCTGGCGGTTATCTTTTGATTGTTCACTTTCGGTATCCAGTGGAAAGTTTTATCTTGAATGGCGAAATTGTTCACGATACCTTTCTCACAGATTCGGGAAAGTTTTTGAAACATCTTGGAGACCCACGCAAACGTTTTTTGATGCTAGATTTAGCACGTCATCATAAACGCTATCGGATGGATTTGTTTCAGCGGTTGTAAATGATACCAGCCGATAATATTCTAGAGAGTGCATCTACAATTAGTTCGTAAACACCCTTTATTTCTTAGCCTTTATCTGTCAGTAATATCAAGTCCGCGTCAATAATTATAATTAATTAAGTTTGTAGTGAGGACGGATGCGATCAAAAGTCTGCACCGATCGATCTCCAAAAATATTATTGTGAATGATTGACCGGACTTGAGATAAATCAAAGAGCGATCGCCTTGTAAATTGCGAACACAAACAAAGAGCGATCGCCTTCAATGAAACCCTTCACTCCTCCATTAATACTCCCTAATTTCAGGATGGATAAATTGATAACCAGCCGCCTTAATCTTTTGATTCGACACCCTCGCATTATAAGGCCGCACGCTGGTAACAGATTTATCCCAAGAAGCTTTCGGCAAATTGTGAGTTTCAAAAATGCGATCGAGTAATTCGCGACTCGACAGCGACACATCCCCGACTAAATTATAAATTCCCTGCAATCGATTTTCCAAAGCAAAAGTTAACCCTCCAACAACATCATCCAGATGCACCCAATTAGTAACATCTTCCCCCCCACCGGGACGAGTGTTCCCAGCCCAGCCTCTAAAGATTTTAACTAATTCTCGCCCCGGCCCATAAATTCCTCCCAAACGGAGAATGCAGACGTGAAGAGTGGGACTAGATGCTGCTAATAAAACCCGTTCTGTTTCTGCCATAATTTCACCGTTTGGATTAGCTAGTTTGACGGGCGATTCTTCATTTACAAATTCACCTTGGCGATCGCCGTATACAGAATAACTACCCGTATAAATAACCTGCTTGACTGTCGGTGTTTCCTGTAAAACTGATACCAAAGTTGTCGCAGTATCTAAATAACTCTCCCGATAAGTATGAGGATTTGGAGCACCGACGCACAGCATAACAGCATCTTGTTCTTGCAGTACAGAAGCGATCGCATCTTTGTCATTTCCCTTGACAACGGCCACCCGCTGCGCGACACCCTCCAACTCAACTACTCGGGTCGCCGTCGTAGTTGTCGCCGTCACGGTACAATCAGATTTGCCGCGTAAATGTTTGGCTGTCGCAGTACCCACATAGCCGCAGCCGACGATCGCAACTTTCATACAAAATTCTCCATTGTGTAATCTTCTCTAAAATTATTGCCGGTTTCCGCAGCCCTTGAATGCGCGTGCCGAAATTATGGCGAGCTGAGTTTTATGATAAAATGCAAAGCGTCGTCAGCGATCGGAGTAGCATCGTGTCCGAGAAAGATATTTTTGCCACATCCTCAGAAAGCGAACTTTTAGCTTTTTACGGTTCTTTGTTTGCGATCGCAGCCGCCGATGCTTCCGTTGATATTGACGAATTAGATTTGTTGTTTAAAACCATAAATTTAGACAAGTTTTCTGACTCCGCAAAGACTCAAATCCAATCCTACACAGCCAGTCCCCCTTCACTCAGCGACTGTTTGCAAACACTCAGCCAATCAGCAGAACCGCTGCGTTTGGGAGTCATGTATTTTTTAATAAACGTTACTTGGGCAAATAAGACGCTGCATCCCGGAGAAAGCGAGGCGATCCAATCCGCAAAAAAACTGCTGGCGGTTTCCGACTTGCAAATCCAAGCCATGCAGGAATTCATCGCAGACATCAAACAAATACGGGAGGCTGCGCCCAATCAAAATCAGGCATCAGCCTCGTTCAATGCCAGTATTTCCCAGCTCAAAAATAAGGGAATTCCTCTCGATTTAATCGATCCAAAAAGAACTACAACCAACCTCAGTGATTCTCAGATAAAATACTCCGAGGAAAATTTTTGGGCTCAACTTAAAAACTTTGCTTTAACCGCAGGAAGAGAAGTAGTAGAAAAAGCTTTGATTCTCTACTATGTGACTCAGAACCCAAAGGTGCCTGCTTGGGCAAAAACTGTTATTATTGGAGCTTTGACCTATTTTATCTCTCCTCTTGATGCGGTTCCCGATATATTACCCGGCTTGGGATTTACAGATGATTTAGGATTGTTGCTGGCGGCAATAGCTACTGTTTCACTATACATTAATGCTGAGACTAAAGAACAAGCCAAACAAAAAATGAAAGACGGGTTTGGCTAATCATCTTATGTCCGGTAGAGCGTATTGTTTCCGCCTGTATCCGAATAATATAACCTGCGAATCTTACCCGTCTTTTCGTAAAAAAACCCGGTTTCTCAACAATCGTGCGTAAGTCTTAATCTGAATAATATAGCAGTTTTCAATTCGATCGGTTCTGGACGCAAAAACCCGCTCTCTGCACGTAATTCGATCGTATACGATCGATCGCGACAACGAAAGAGCGGGTTTTTTTTGCAGCATGCGTCCGTGACTGTTTATGAAATACAGGACACGGCAGAAATACAGGACACGGCATTGCCGTGTCCCTACTTGATTATTGTGGATTCTCAGTCTTTTATCGGCTTGCCATCTCGATTGACAATACGGCTTTCACCATCCTTAGCCGTGACATTTTCATAAACCCCTTCATCCCGCTTCACGTACTTGCTGAAACCCGAATTTTTATAATCGGTGTCGGATGTCGGCTTCATCAACCTCGGAGCGCTCAGCAGTCGGCGTACCGGAGCATCTGCGGGAGTGTCCCCGGGTTCGCACTTAGCTAACTCGCACAGTTGGCCCCAAGTCGAAACTTCCAGGTTCATGCTGTGCGAAACTTCTAACTGCTGGTTGTTTTTGGGACAAAAATAATCGTATACAGGCATACTAAGAATCTCGTTTGCAACTACTAAAATTACTAATTGCACGGTAATTGATAATAATATAGCTCAACATTACTAAGAATTCAAGCCCAACAATCAAACTTTACTATTTTTAACGGTTGTTGAAACCCTAAATCAGCTATATTATTAACCCTGTGTGCTTGCTCCCGGATGCGATCGAAACAAAGCCCAAAACTACGCTACCCTGAAGCCCTCTGACTCGATCTAACGATCGCACCATCAACGGCTAGCAAATGCCCGCAAGACTTCGCTCAATGCCGTCAAAGGATCGATCATCATTTTCAGACTGTACGCAAATCACAGATTCTAAGTTTCAATTTTATTTATTTACTCACCAGCGAGGATTTACCGATGAGCGATTTCAAAGTTACGCCAGAAGTAGAGCTGAATACAGCTCAAATGTTGGAGCGATATCAACTGCAAGATGAGACAATTCTGCGGCGTTGGGCAAAACTGCACGGCATCAACAGCACTCGCGGTTTCTTCTATCCCAGTGAAGTAGATTTGATAGATCATGCTCACCACCATCTTTACAATTTGGGAATGAGTATTGCTGACTACCAAGGTCTTTTAGACAGACGCCGCAGCCATTCTCAAACATCAGGCGACCAAAGTAAAACAGTAGCAAGTCAAGTTGCTGACGAAGCATATGATGCCATAGAAACGCTAACCGATCAGTATTCTGAAGCTATTGATTTAATGGGAGAACGTATAGCCGACCATTTCATAGATGAACTCGATTTATCTGTGATGCGCCACCTGTCTAAAAAAGTGAAAGACCGCCGCAGTCTCAACGGTCAAACTAAAAAGCCTAACCGTTTTCTCCAAGTTATTAAAGCCGTGTTGCAACCGAGCAGCGAAAATACGCTTCTGGTTCCCAAAAAAGATGACGACTCTAGTTTAGAATTAGAACAGCATCACCGCCTCGGCTAGCTGCATATTTAGTTGAAAGACTAAGCGCGAATTATAGCGGTAAGGTGCGCAGTGCGCACCCTACATAATTAAGTTCTGCGTCTAGGACTGTGAAGCCAATAAATTTAATATTTTCAAGAAGTCTAAGCTAGCTGTGAATTATAAAATTAAGACTGGATGCAGATGTATTTTACGCGGAAATTACCTAAAATATATGTTTCATCTCACCCGTAAATCTAGCCAAAGGTAGAGAAATGATTAAATCCTGGATGGTAATTGGAGGAGTCGCCTTTGTAGTGGCTTTAGCCGCTAACATAATAGCGCCCAGCGACATCCAATGGTTCAACCGCTTGCAGCGTCCGAGATGGCTAGTATTTGAAAAAGCAATTCCCCTAATTTGGACAGTAATTTTTATTTGTGCAGCTTGGTCAGCAGTGATTGTTTGGGAAAAAGAACCGGGAACTCAGGAGACTTGGCTGAGAATGGGTTTGTACTTGCTTTTAGAAATAGTAACCATATCTTACACCTCGGTTATGTGCAAAGTTAGGAGCCTAAAAGTCGGCACAATAATCGGCGGAACGGGCGCTATTTTAAGCGTAATACTAGCTTTGATTGTGTTGCAAGTTTCCGAGCAGGCAGCCCTGTTATTGCTGCCTTACATACTTTGGAGCCCGATCGGCACTTACACGACTTGGGCGATGATGCACCTCAATCCGGCGGATGTTTAGCCTGTCATGGAATTAGTCATTTTAATGGGATTGCAAGCATCAGAAAAAAGCACTTTTTTTCGGTAGTATCTGGCTGCTACGCAGGTTTTAGCCAGCAAAGACTCGATCGGAATAATTGTAGCGTTGCACAACTACAGCAGTTCTCAATCTTGGTGAGGTATGCCCGCGGAGCCCTATGTCCTATGACCTATGCCCGCCGATCGAGCGTGCACCTCATGTTACTGAAAAAGGCTATAGAAGCTTATGATATCGGTAGCCCAAGCTGCATGAACCAAGTGTGCTTGTCTATGTAACCGCGTTGAAAATGAATTTTGCCATCAATAACATGAAAGAAGCCACAGCCTTGCAGGGTATAACTTTTGCCAGTTGGTAGGTTGCCACCAAACTCACCTAGAAATGTGCCGCCACCAGTCCACTCGACGATCGCCCACTCGCCATCCTCAAACAAATTCTCAACGTGCGTGTAATTGTCTGGAAAAGCTTGGAAGAAGGTAACAAAACTCTCAAGCAAGGCCTCACGCCCGTTTAGAGGATCGCCAAAGGCAACTTGATGGTTCTCTGCATCGTCGTGATAAAGCTCGATCGGGGCGTGAGGGTCACGAGCGTTATAAGCAGAAACCCAGTCTTCGAGAACTTGCTTGGGCGTTTTCATTTTTGGTTCCCTAATACAGATCGGCAAAGATATTAGTTAGCAGCTTCTCGCCCTCAAATTTACCGACTCGGAGGGCTGCTCGGAGGCTCGGTTTCCGGGGGTTCGGGAGGGGGAGATTCAGCCGCCGGAGGATTCAGCGACTCCTCCCAAACTTGGATTTGCGATCGAGCTTGCTCAAAAGCCCGAGTACCCGAAGGAATTTTCTTCAAAGTCGCGATCGCCCCAGCCAGATCCGAGGACGACTGTTCCACACCAAGCGCCAAAATCCGCTGGCTCCACTCATCAATCGCCTCACTCGCCTGCCACCGGAGCGAACTCGACTCCGGCACCTGAAGAGCCAGGGAAATTGCCGTTTGCAAAGCGTCAGCAGTCCCCGCTCGGGCGACCTGACGGGCGTTCTGCAAACCTTGCTCGCCCTGAAATTGAGCCTCCCAAGTCCGAATGTTCGATCGAGCTTCCTCATAAAGCACTCGTCCCGATCGAATCCGGCGGGCCATCTCAATTGCCTCGGCCAAATTGCCCGCCGCCGCTAGCTGCTGAGCTCTATCCAAAAACGGCTGGTCAACAAGCCGCTGTCTCCTCTCGATCCAAGCTTGAATTTTGGTTTGAGCTTCCACGTAAAGCGCCCTGCCTTGACCGATCCGAGAAGCTTGAGCAACGGCGGCCTCGAGAGCATTAGGATCGCCCGTACTCGCCAAATCGTTCGCTCTTTGCAAATACGGACTGTCTTCGAGCAGCTCGATTTGACGGCTCAAGCGGCTAATTTGACTGCGAGCTTCCTCATAGCGGGGATTTGATTGGGGGACTGTTTGCAATTGCCCGATCGCAGCCCTCAAATCATTTACCCCTCCCGGTGCCGCCAGCCTGCTTGCCAAATCCAAAACTTTCACATCAGCCATTTCTTGCTGCCAGCGGCCGACTAAATCTTGAGCTTGTTTGTGCAAAGGGCGACCAGAATTCAACTTTTGAGCGATCTCGATCGCCTTGGACAAACCCTCAACAGAGCCAGTTAAAGCCTGAGCAGTAGCATTCGCCAACTGGTTAAAATCCTCAACTTGTTCCCTTAAATTTGCAGTATCGGGAATCTTGTTCGCAATCGCGATCGCCTGCTCCCAATCCCCTGAGAGCAAGCGTTTTTGGGCTATATCCAGAATTTTCTTGCTAAATTCCGCGATCGCCTTATTGGCAGCTTGATACAAATAACTGTTTTGACCAATTCCCTGAGCCAGCTTAATCCCCATCACCAGATTGTCGAGCCCTCCCTCTGCCGCTGTATTCCGGGCTTTTACCAACTTATTGCCCTCAGTCCGAGTCGCCTGAATCAGCTTGGTCAATTCCTCGTACTTAGTCGATTCCCAGAAAGTATTGCCCAAATCCAAAAGCAAAGTAGCTTGGCGGAAAGCCAGCGTCCACTCTTCTTTACGCAAGTGGTCTTCGGCCGTGCGGTAACTTTTCTCTGCATCGATCCATATCGACTGCCACTTTTCAATCTGCTTTTCCACCTTCGGGTAAGCGGGAACGTCTTGAGGAACCTTGCGAGCAATCGCAATCGCCTGATCCAGCTTTCCTTCTTGGAAACTAGCATTTCCCAGCCTGAGAATATCCTCCGACCACCGCTCGATTTGACCGTTAATTCTCGGCCGCAGCGGATGGTCTTTTGGCAAAGCATTAACTAATTCGATCGCCAACAGCAAATCATCCGCCGTCCGCTTGCTGGCTGCTTCTTGAGCACAAAAAAAGCGATCGTTAGCAGAAGCCGTCGGCCAAAAAATCTTTGAGCAATTCGACTGCGATGTCAGGTTGAGCAAAGACGCAAGTGCCACAAACCCCATACCCACCGACAGGATCAAACTCACCGCCAGCCAAAACTGCCACTTATTGGACCAGCTCTGCCACAACGGATTCTGTTCCCCCCGCCGCTGCGAGTTTTCCCCAGACAAATTTGGCGGTAGTTCCAGATGCCCTCCCGGCAGTTTTCCCGAAGTAACCAATTCTCGGAGCTCTTTAAGTCGTTCAGCCCGGTTTTTCCTTGCTGGCAGCCGCACCAGCGACGAAGTATCCTTTGTTGACTCCAAGGATTCTGATGCAGACCAACGGCCTGATGTTTTGCGATCTTGACTCATATCCTCACCACAAACAACAACCAGCCTGTCTTAATTATTTCAAAACAGCGATCGCTGCTATTGACTGCTCTATAGAATGTATTCATCACTTTTAAATACTCCAGCAGGCGAAAGACTACAATAGGCGATCGCCAAACCCCAAAAATCAAAATTTTGTGATTAGGTAATTGATAATTGGTAATTGGCAATTGGTCAAGGCCTTTATCCCCAACTCGCACTCCTGATTGCCAATTACCAATTATTATCTCAAGAACCGGAGTTCGATCGCAAATCGCCGATGAGTTCGGCAAGTTGGTCGCTGTTAGCTTTGTAAACCTCGTTGCAGAAATGGCACGTAGCCTCAGCCCCGCCATCTTTTTCAATCATGTCTTGCAGTTCCGCTTCGCCCAACATTTTCAAAGCTCCCAAAACTCGATCGAACGAACAGCCGCAGTGAAAGCGCACCATCTGAGTTTCCGGGAAAATTTCCAGACCCATATCTCCCAGTAACTCTTCGAGAATCTGGTGCAGCGTTTTGCCCGATTGCAGCAGCGGCGTAAAGCCCGACAGTGCAGCCACTCTAGATTCTAAAGTTTGCACCAATTTTTCGTCCGTTGCCACCTTCGGCAGAACCTGCAACAGCACACCCCCAGACGCTTCTACCCCGCCCGCCCCCACAAACACCCCCAAAACCAGAGCCGAAGGCGTTTGCTCCGAGGTTGCCAAATAGTGAGTCAGATCGTCGCCAATTTCACCGGAAACCAATTCTACCGTACTTGAATAGGGGAAGCCATATCCAACGTCCCGCACCACGTACAAATAACCGTCACCTATTGCCCCGCCGACATCGAGTTTGCCTTTAGCATTCGGCGGCAGTTCCACTCCGGGATTGTCCACATAACCTCGAACCGTTCCATCCAGTCCCGCATCAATCAGAAGCCCGCCCAGCGGCCCATCTCCTTTGATGCGAATGTTGACTCTCGATTCGGGACGTTTCATGCTGGAGGCAAGTAACAGCCCCGCCGACATCGTGCGGCCGAGGGCGGCTGTAGCCACGTAGGAGAGCTTGTGCCGCCGTCTTGCTTCTTCGGTGAGGCGGGTAGAAATGACGGCTACAGCGCGAATTCCGCCCTCTGCGGCTGTAGCGCGAATTAATTGATCGGCCATGAAAAACCTTACTTTGTCTTTTGATACCTTCTCGAACTATTTTATAAGTTCTTGAAGGTTGTGGCAGCAGAGAGCAGCAGTTGACTCAGCGGGCCTGGATGTGCGATCGAACTTCAGAACTCGCCTCTGTTTTCTGTAAAACCTTGATTTACCGACTCTTTATTAACAAATATTCTGATTGATTCTTAGACTTAAATATTTATTTGAGATCCCCGGAATAACGAGTGCATTTATTTTCCATAATCCACCGTATTCTCAGTCATTTTATAACAACTAATGACTGACAACTAACAACTGATGACTAATGACTAAAGCTTATCTTGCCGCTAACCAGACGATTACCAAACCTTTACCTTGGTCGGTTAGAGTGAGCAATGTAGGTCTCAGACCAATGTTTTTTAGCTGGAAATAAGCGATATGCCACCAACATCCAAAGCACTTTTAGCGGAAATCCAGCATAACACAGGAGCGACTCGCAACTTGCATTTTTATGCCAAGGGCGAAACCATTCCTATGATGTCGCATGGCCTTTGGCGAGTCTGTCAAGGTCTAGCACAACTGAGTACGCTTTATCCAAGCGGGGAAGAAGGACTTTTGGGTTGGGTTGGCCCTTCGATGTGCTTCGGTTTGTGGTTGACAAGCTTGCAGACTTACCGAGCTACGGCGACATCAGATATTTATTTGATGTGGTATTCTATGGTGGAAATCGAAGCTTCTCCTCAATTGGCTCACGAGTTGCTGCCTCAAATGGTACGGAGGCTGCGGCAAATGGAAGCAATTTTAGCGATCGCCGGACAGCGGCGAGTAGATGACCGTTTGTATCAGCTACTGCTATTATTGCAACAAGATTTCGGTCAGCCTGTGGTTGAGGGAACTCGTTTGAATATCCGCTTGACACATCAAGATATTGCTAATGCGATTTGCACGACGCGGGTAACAGTAACTCGAATGCTGGGAAAATTGCAGCAGCAAGGGTTAATCAGTCGAGATGGCGATCGGCATTTAATACTTAACAAAGATGTTTTTGCCTCCACCTCCGATTTGTTTGGCTGCAACCCTCAAGCAGTGTAGCAAGCGCAGAAAAAAATCTTATTCTGCTTCGCCAATCAGCGTAAACGCCGCCCAATCTTGCGGAGTTGGGTGCATCTTCATTGTCATCAGCATCGCTTGCCGCAAAGCTTGAGCTTTATTCGGGTTTTGCTCTAACTGCCGGTAGAATTCTGCCATTAATTCCGCTGTCGCATCGTCGGGCACAAACCACAAAGAAACGATAATACTGGAAACACCAGCACTAATTAAAGCACGAGATAATCCAACCACGCCATCGCCTGTCAGTTTTCCCCTGCCAGTATTGCAAGCACTTAATACCACTAATTCAGCATTTAATTTTAAATCCAATATTTCGCTCGAAGTCAACAATCCGTCATCATTTCCTGATGGAGCCAGGGCGATCGCTCCCGGTAAATCTCGCCTCTTCACTTCATTGAGTAATCCGTGAGTTGCCAGATGAATAATCCGGGCTTTTAGCATCTGTTGAGTAATCGATGCTTTAGTGGCTTGAGAGCCTGTAATCGGTTTAGTATTCAGAAGTTTGGCAATTGTAATTGCTTCTTGTTCACTGCCCGGTAAGGGATCTAATTGGCTCGGCGGGTTGCCAATTTTGGGCATGGTTGGATTGCCGACGACGAGGTTATTTGGCAGAGAAAGTTGTCGGACTTTTTGCCGTGATTGGCGGGTTAACTGCAAAATTTGAATGGCGGGAGCAGTGAGGATGGTATGTTTTTCAATCAGATATTGACCTGTCGGATCTTGTAAGGCGACAAAGGGAACTAAAAACAGGGATTGATGGGGAATGAAGATGACAGGAGCATTCGGGTCAGTAGGTAAAAGATCGGCAATGGGTTGAATCAGTAGTTGATAACTTTGCTGTAATTTGGGGTAGATTATGCGAGAATTAGCAGGGGTAGAAGTAGGGCGATTAGCCGCTTGTCGATTGGCAGTGTCCCCCGATACACCCAGAGCCTCGCGAGTGCCGCGAATCATCTCAGCTAAGGCTGTATCTTGCTCGTTTAATCCTCTCGTCCCGAGAGCAGCAGATACTCTTGTCTGTTCGCTGGCTTCGGGTAGATTGATGTTCAGAGATTTGAGGTCAACGGAGCGAAAGGTAATTTCACCAGTCGGCTTGATGACCCAAATATAGATGGATTCATTTCCAATAGTTGAATACTCGACGAGGGTAGCGTTTTGCTCTTTAGCGATTTGTTGAATTTGCTGGATATTGGGCGGGTTGATAGTAGGTGTGACAGAGGCAGATGCGTCAAGGCGAGATGCCAATAACTCCACAAAAGCTCGGGCTCTACCCCGTTCGGCAATTTCTAAAGCGTCATTAGTTTTTTTCTGAGCAATCAGGACTTGTTGTAAATTGACGTAGGGGTTAGTTTGGGTTTCAAATATTGACACTTTATTGGCATCGTCTAATCCAGTACGGAGAGATTCCGAAACTTTAATACTATCAAGTAGGGTTTTCTCTGCTGCTGGGAGATTGCCAGATTTGGAGAGAGCGAATCCTAGATTGTTGAGAGCCACCCTCTCGCTTGGGCGGTCTTTTATTTCTCGCGCGATCGCCAAGAACTGCTGAGCGTACTCGATCGCTTTGGCGTAGTCGCCGAGGGAATAGTAAGCAAGTCCCAGATTTCCCAGAGCTTTCCCCTCGCTTTGGCGGTCTTTAATTTCTCGCGCGATCGCCAACACCTGCTGAGCGTACTCGATGGCTTTGGCGTAGTCGCCGAGGGAAAGGTAAGCAAGTCCCAGATTTCCCAGAGCCCGCCCCTCGCTTTGGCGGTCTTTTATTTCTCGCGCGATCGCCAAATGCTGCTGAGCGTACTCGATCGCTTTGGCGTAGTCGCCGAGGGAATCGTAAGCAAGTCCCAGATTTCCCAGAGCCCCCCCCTCACTTTGGCGGTGTTTAATTTCTCGGGCGATCGTCAAACACTGCTGAGCGTACTCGATCGCTTTGGCGTAGTCGCCGAGGGAAAAGTAAGCAAGTCCCAAACTTCCCAGAGCCGCCCCCTCGCTTTGGCGGTCTTTTATTTCTCTATAAATTATTAGTGCCTGTTGCCAAGACTGCAATGCAGCTTGAAATTGACTAATCTTATACTGCTGAACCCCTTGATAGAACAGTCGCTCTGCTTCAGCTTTCCGCTGAGCTTGAGTTTGAGCCAAGGCCTGAGAATTGATGATTTTAAATTGAGAATTACCGATAAACCGAAACTCACCTGTAGTCAGCGCAGCTAAGATTGAGATGAGTCCCGACAATCCAATTTTTTGCAGTTTCATAACTTTTGACAGGCCTCTGGTTTGAATATCCGCTTGACATATCAAAATATTGCTAACACTTATTAAAGCTCAAATGCCACTCCATGAGAATTGTTTGTCTTGATTTTCCTCTCGATATCTACAGCAATATCTTTGCAGCCCGAAACGATATAATTAAGCGGTGCATCTATTTAGGAAAAAACTCAATGGCTAACTCAACTCCAGAAACACCGCAACCAGACAAAAAAGAATTAGCTAACATCACAGCTAAACCTCAAGAACAACAACAAGAACCGCCAAATAAGGGTGACGGGCGGAAATAGTCGATCGCTCGGAATGATACCGCAGCAGAACATAAAGAAACCGGGTTTTTTGACTCTTATTGAAGGTTTTAAGCAAATATTGTGGTTAAAAAACCCGGTTTCTAGTTATCCGCGAGTTTAGGAAATAAATTGACAATTTATTCTGTTTGTGAAGTGCCGTTGTTCGATCGTCACTTAGGCTTTCCCGGCGTCGCCCTCGGCCCGTTTAAAGAAACCACATCAGCCTCAGAACTCTCCCTAGCCACCCGAATCAGCAACCCCGATAACAAGAAACTCGCCAACATCGAAGAACCCCCGTAACTAAAAAACGGCAGCGGCAAACCCGTAGTCGGCAAAACTCCCGTCGCCACCCCAATATTCAGCAGCGACTGTCCCACCATCACTACCATCACCCCAATCGCCACCAACTGAGACTCAATATTCCGGGCCCGCGTCGCCACCCTCAAAGCGACCGTAGCGTAAGCCGCCAACATCAGCAACAGCGAGAAACCTCCCACCAAACCAAACTCCTCAGCAAACACAGCAAAAATAAAATCGCTGTACTGAATCGGCAAATAAAATAACTTTTGCTGCGACATCCCCAAGCCTACACCCCAAATGCCCCCAGAACCGACAGCCAGGAGACTTTGAATCAACTGATAGCCGTCTTGCATCGGATCTGCCCAAGGATTGAGGAAAGACATAATCCGGCGGCGCTGGTATTCCCTAAAACTAATACTTAAAACCGCCAATAGCATTCCCCCGATAGCCGTTGCGCCCAACTGCAAGTAAGGCAAGCCCGCCGCTAAAGCCACCAACCACAAAGTCATCCCGCACAAAGCCGTGGTGCTCAAATTCGGCTGCAACAAAATTCCCAAAAGCATTGCGCCGAAAATTAACAGCCAAGTTAAGCGAACTTTATTGGTCAACCGGGGCCAGTTGCCGAAAATGCGGGCGCTTTGCAGAACGAAAAACGGCTTGATCAACTCAGAAGGTTGAATAATCGGAACCGGGCCCAGAGATATCCAGCGAGTCGCCCCGTTGATAGTGGTTCCCACCCCCGGAACTAAGGTCAGCCACAGCAATCCCAGCAGCAACAGGACTCCTAACTGAGCTGTTTTCAGCAGGTAGCGCAGGGGGGAATACACCATCAAGTTAAAACCTGCCAGCCCGATCGCCACTGCGATTAGCTGTCGTTTAAAATAATAAAGGCCGTCTTTAAATTCATAATTTGCAATGGGATAGGAAGCCGAAAACAATGCTGTCAGCCCGACAAACAGCCACAGAAAAGTTAGCCACCTCAGCCACCGAGCCTCAGCGGCCCATTGAGACGCGCTGGGGTCAAAAAAAGGAATCAAGCGTCGAATGTCATTAGCCATAGGATTTTAGAACGATCTCAATAAACTCTAACAAAGATGGCTAAAGCACCAGATTGGTTAATTTACGCATTAATCTGTTCGCTATTATATGGTTTGTGGGGATTTTTTGGCAATTTAGCGACTAAATATATTGACTACAAAACTGCTTTTGTTTATGAAACAATTGGCGCTATTTTAACTACTGTATTTATTATTATCCAAACTAATAATTTTAGTTTTGAGGGAGATGTTAGGGGAATTTTGTTTGCCATGTTAGTTGGGGTTTCTGGCACTGTGGCATCATTAGTATTTTTTATAGCCCTTGGCAAAGGTGAAGTTGCCAATGTAGTGAGTGTTACGTCTATCTACCCGCTGATTACTATATTATTATCGTCTTTATTCTTGAAAGAGGCTATTACATTACCACAAATGCTTGCTGTTTTGTTAGCGATAATCGCAGTGATACTTTCTGCTTATTGAAATATTTGTCAATGATTAGATTAACAACGCTGGAAATTATTCCTTCTGCTATAACTATAACAAACAAAAAAGAGGTCGCGATCGCGACCTCTTACCCCTCTACTAATCCAGCTTTGGCTCTTAAAGCAGACCCGTATTAGCTCCGGGCTTACCGGTAGCCAGTTGCACTTTAATAATTCTGCCGCCCATTTTCATAATTCTTTGCTGTTCCCGGAACCAGTTGTCGTAAGGAACGAGCTTAGTAAAATAGGTATTTTGCAATTCGCGCTGAGTGCGGATGCGAGTTTGACTGGGGACGCAAGCAGTCACCTTAAACATTCTCATGGGAAACAAACTCCTGAGTAGGTTTACAGATTATTAGATGGATTTTTTAAAGATTGAAGGCAGGGAGTTAGGAGTCAAAACTAGCTCGTTAAAACTCGTCGGGCTTTCTCGACCAGCCTTTGACGGTCTAGCAATCACTCTCAACTTCCCTGACCTCTTTTCAAAGCAAAAGGTAACAAGTCCAAAGTTCAAAGTTAAAAGAAGCAAGAAATAAATGTTATTCCTTTTTTCTTCTTTCTTCTTCCTTCTTCCTTCTTCCTTCTTCCTGATTCTTAGCTCAAGCCAGAGCAGATGTAGTCGAAATAGACGCCCATTTCTTTACCAGCGTCAGAACCGACCAAACCGGCGGTGACTTCTTTCATTGCTTGGATTGCTTGTACGGTAGAACCGATGGGCACGCCCAAGGAGTTGTAGGTTTCTTTCAAACCGTTGAGCACGCGCTCGTCGAGGATGGAAGGGTCGCCAGCTAGCATGGCGTAGGTGGCGTAGCGCAGGTAGTAGTCCAAGTCGCGGATGCAAGCTGCATAACGGCGAGTGGTGTACATATTGCCGCCGGGACGAGTTACATCAGAGTACAACAGAGACTTAGCAACTGCTTCTTTGACGATTGTGGCTGCATTGGCGCTGATGGCGGTAGCGGCGCGGACGCGCAGTTCGCCAGAAGCAAAGTAGTTCTTGAGCTTGTCTAGAGCGCTGATGTCGAGGTACTTACCTTGAACGTCAGAGGAATTGATAACGGCGGTAATTGCGTCTTGCATGGTTGTCTTGTTTCCT
>JAICRN010000174.1 GCA_025937335.1 Microcoleus sp. TY_ISSM_2_bin.22 | reverse complement strand
TGGTATCGGTTGGGCGTTTGTCGCCCATACCAGCCAGACTCCAGAGTTTCACAGTCCCGTCTGCACCTCCTGAAGCAAGTGTTTGACCGTCGGGGGAGAAACTGACGGTGTAAACTTTCGAGGGTTTTCTGTTTTGGCTGTGCCAAAAATTAGCGATTAACCTGCCGTCAGAACTCCACAGTTTCACAGTACCGTCATCGCTCGCCACAGCGACTATTTTGCCGTCGCGACTGAAGCTGAGCCAATTTACGGGAGCTAGTTGTTCGATCGTTTGCAGCAGCGTGCCGTCGGTTTTCCAAAGTTTGATAGTTTTGTCTCTAGATGCACTGGCGATCGTTTGGCCGTCGGGGCTAAACGCAACGCTGGTAACGCTGTTAGTGTGGCCTTTTAAAGTTGCTAGTAAAGTACCGTCAGTTTGCCAAATATTGACAGTTTTATCTAAACTTGCCGAGGCGATGGTTTTGTTGTCGGGACTGAACGCCACGCAGGCGACGCTGTTACTGTGACCTTGAAAAGTTGCCAGCAAACTGCCGTCGCGCCGCCAAAGTTTGACTGTTTTATCTACGCTCGAAGAAGCTATTGTTTGGCCGTCAGGACTGAAACTCAGACCCCAAACTACGTCGCCGTGTCCCTCCAAGCGGTTGCGTTCTTTGACGCCATAAACTGCCTGCTGGAGGGCAGCAGAAATCAGAATTTCGGTGTCTTTGAGAGTGTGCATTTCTTGAGAGTGTTCGATTTGTCTCCACTGTCTCCCCGCTCTCAAACTTTCCATCATGGCATCAAATTTGTTGTTTGAGAAATAAAGGGCTTCTGAAGCTGCTGTGAGGGTACTGATTTCGGCTCGCTGAGTTTGAGCGACAGCTAGCTGTTTTTGACCCACGGCCCGCCACCAAAAGTTTACGGCGGCGATGGTGGAACTGGTGAGCAGCAGTACGCCGATCACTGCTAATCCCAGCAGTTGTTTGAGAAAAGTATTGGCTCGGTAGAGCTGTGCTTGACTCATGTTTTTGTCGGCTTCTGCTTTGTGCAGTCTGGCTTCTAAACCGAATCTTTGGCGGATCGGCCGGACTAAATAGTCGTGTACCAATTGATAGCGGTCTTCTGGGGATTCCCGCAGCAGAAATAGCAAACCGTGACCGACTAAAATGTCTAAAATTAAGTCGAGGTTGTCGGTTTTCTTTTGTCGGCTTTCTGGGTCTTTTGCGAACTGTCGCTGTAGGGAAATTCGGTTTTTGCCGATCGCCGATAATTCGGTTTCGCGGGCATCTGCTGGCTGCTGGCCTGTCACTAACGAGAGTTCGTGTTTGGTTTTTATCAGTCGAACGCCTCTTTCATCTGTCAGGGAAAACAAGATTTTCCAAGCTGCGTCTTCGTTAACCAGGCCGCAGTCAGAAATGACTCCTTCGAGCGATCGTTTCACTAATTCTGCTTTGGGATTGTCCCCCAATTGCTGGTATTGTGCTAAGCTGCTAATCCCTTCTTCTTGTAGTTGAGCCCCTACTACCTGCAATTCGATCGGTCGCACTTCTTGCAGTTCGTCTGCTAAATCTTCTACGAAGGCATCGATCAGTGCCGGCTCTAAATAAAATTCCGCCCGTTCCGTTAAGTGTCCGATGACAGCCCGCGCATCTTTGATAGAAAAACTGCGGAGTTGGTAGCGGATACTTTTGTCGAGAATATTATTGTTAATAGCGTCAAGATTTGGGAAGCGATCGCAATCCAGTAAATAGTGTAAATAATCTTCGCGCAAGCACAGAATTACTTTGACATAAGGCAGGTTCAAAAATAAGCGCAAAAAGTTATAAAAAACTTGTCTTTGTGCCACTGATGTCGAAACAAAGAAAAACTCTTCAAATTGGTCGAATATCAGAACAGTCAACAAATTATTTGTGGCATTATCGCGCAACTTATCTATAATAAAAGAAGAAATTTCCGAGCTGCACTGTGGGATAACCGAGCAACTTTTTTTGTGGACTTCCTGTACTCCTTTGGAGATTAATTTCCTTTCCTCTTCGGCTTGTTTGTCGTACAGTGCGCCGTTTAAAGCATTTTCTAACTCCACGAGCCAGTCGGTGTAAACCTTGACTACTACGGGCAATGTATCGCGCGCGCCCGGAGTAATATTTTTCAAAGCAGGTACTAAGCCGGCATTGACTAGAGAACTTTTTCCGACACCGCTGGGTCCGTGAATAATAGTTAATTTATGGTCGTCTCTGCTAATTCTTTCTAGCAAGCTATTGATATCTTTTTGACGCGAGTAAGCTGTCATGGACGCTGCGATGGCAGCTTGATTTTGAGCTGAGGGACTCGAAGGATTGACGGCTTGTCGCTGCTGTTGCAATTGGCTGGCTCCGATAAAAGCTCTAAATCCGTATTGATATTCGATCGAACGTTGGGTTTTTTTAATCCGAAAAGCTTTGAGATACTCTCCCTGCTCGAAATAAACCGCTTGCAGTTCCGTCAAAATATCGATGTAAAGTCGGGGGTCGTACTTCGGCTCGCTTTGAGCTTGAGCCAACTCCAATGAATGAACCGCCGCTTCCCACTGGTCTAGCTGCCGCAAACTTCGGGCTAGCAGTAAAAGATACGAACTTCTGTCGGATTTGGGATGTTGGATTTTAGATTTTGGATCGTTGTTACTTGATTCGTTAGTGCCCACAATTTCTGGATAATTTCCCTCAAACCCCAATCTCAAATCTTCAATCAGCAATCTCAAATCGTTAGGCGTTTGATCCAAAATCGCCAAAGCTAACTCGGCTAGCTGGCGGGCTTGACTCCACCTCGACTGTTGCAGGGCAACTTCAGCCAAAAAGCCGTAATCTTGAGCTAGTTGGCTGGGAGTACCGTAAGTAAAGTGCAACTGCAAAGAATTTTCAGCTAATGCTTGCAATTCTCCCCAAGCTTTCAAGCGCTGCAGCACTTCTCCGAGGTGTGCTGTCACCTCAGCTACCAATTCGGGGCGTGAGGCAAGGGAGAAAGCGTTTCTAGATTGTTCGAGGCTAATCCAAGCTTGTTCCCAGTGCTGGCGGTTGGCTACCGGATTTCTGGCTGCTTGCAACCGGTGACACAGGGCTATGTGAAACAGCACTATGCCTTCTCTCTCTACAAATAGGATGTTGGGAACAGGATTCGACAAGGAGGAAGAGAGAGTTTTTCCGTTTTCGGAATCTTCCCAGTTTGCGAGTTCCCAGTTGCCGGTTTGCTGCTGCCAAAATGCTAAGCTTTCTTGGTAGTGAATTAAGGCAGTTTCGGTTTGGTCGCTGACATAGTAATCTCGACCGAGAACGAATTGCAGGCTGGCTTTGAGGGCGGGTTCTAATTCTTGACCGCGATTTTGTAAATCTCTTAAAGCTAATTCTAGTTCTCGGCGGGGCAAAGAGCCGATCGCCAAATCAAGAGTATTGCCCGGACTCAAAGGCGAATAGGAGAGGACATCTGATTGTCGTCCGTTTTGGGGCCCTGAGTTAAAAGTGAGAAAGCTTTCTCGGGGGCTGATTTCGCGCTCCAGGGCGCGTTTTTCCCAGTCGGTTGTGCAGGTAGCAAAACTTGTTCTGGTGCCGGCGGTGCTGCTACGGAGTTCTTGATTTAGTTCGCCTACTTTAAATATAGTATCGGCCCGCCCAGCGAGGAAATTAATTAATTCGTCAACGGCCATTTCAAATTTAATTGTGGCGGCGGCCCAACTTTTGAAATCCGGGGCCAAACGAATCATTTTGGTCACGATGTCATCTGTTACCCACAAAATCACCGGGCAGGAAAAATTTTTGCGAAATTCGTCTCGAACTTGATTGGTAGAGGCCATCAGTTCGTCGATCGCTACTACTGTTTCTAAACCGAATACCATCAAAGCCGAGGCGGAATCGGAGGGCGAATACCGGCTCTGGAGCGTGTTTGCTAGTAGGGTAGTGTAGAGGGTTTTGACTCCTGCTGGCAGGACTATATCTTGTATTTGAACTGGGCAAATTTCTCGCAGCCGTTGCGCTATTTGCTGTCGCAATTGCTCGTAGTTGCAGCGCACCAAAATTAGCGAAAATTGCTGTTGAGACATTGCGATCGCTCTTACTAGAGTTTTGAGTGCTCGCTCGTTGTAGCTGGCAGTTTCTTGTACCTTAATTAGATCGGTCATGCGTGCACCCCTTTTGCAGAAATCAATTACCTAACGCTCGCCGATGGCGACTGAAATCGTATCTACTTAGAGATACCCGTCTCGATCGGGCGCTTCATATCAGTAGAACTACGTAGTTCTGCGTACTTTTTTTATCAATACTTACACAGTCATTATACCCAATGTAAAGATATCATACCTCTCAATATCAGAGAATGCTAGACTTCACAATAAATTTTTAAGCCCACCTAATATATTTTTTAGTCAGCTACAGATAAATGGCTGCAGACCATCAATAGCCGACAACTAAATTTATGGCTAATAGCGGCGACTAGCTATTAGTAAACAACTCCGATATATCTGTAGCAGGGATTTAGCAAAACAGCCCAAAAAAGTGTCCTCGGGGATGGAATTAGTTGAGGCTAAGAGCAACAGGTAAAAACAGACATAGGGGGTCGGGCATTGCAGATATGAGAGTTGAGATTGGGGAAAGTCCTTGGTGGTGGCAAGTTTTTAGGCGGCAATCAGTAGAAGCAAAAAGAGCCTTGGGCTCCCTTCCATTCGGATCTGATCCCTTCGGCTACGCTCAGGGATCGGGGCAACTCGCGATCGGGTAAAAAGAAGGAAGAACCAATCGACCGCATGGGTTTGAGGACTTAAGAATGTCCCAAGCCTCGGGCATTGTTGCTATAACATTGGCGGCGTGCAGTCGCCATCGTACAGAAATCAGCCAGCGGCAAAAACCGCTGACTGCGTGCTGTATTCGATTGTAAGAGTTCGGAGTTTTGACCCGTGAATCAGAAGTTATTCCCTTTTCGATTTTCGATTAAAAAATTGAGAATTACTAATGAAGTTCGTGGTTTGGAACTCGCTTACAGTTGCATTATTTTTGGGAAATGGTGTTAAAGAGTTTCTAATTCACTCGCCGTGAAAAGTTTGGGGAGTCGCTCAGCAATCTCAAAAATCACAACTATTTTTGGTCGCTGCGCTGCTGCCACTCCTGATATTTTCTGGTTTCTGCTAGGGCTGGATTGATACCAAACCAGCGACCTTCTTGATCGCGGTATTCAAAGACAAACATACTTCGCAACAATATTTGAGACTCTTCTTCGCCGGTTACACTTTGTCGGTTTACGACTTGAAACAGCAGTTCCCATTCCATGTCATTGATGGCTGCCAAAAGGTCATCGCGGTATTCTTGAATGACGCTTTCGAGACATTCGCGAGAGAAGGGGGGGTCTTCGTGCTGCAAACAGCTATACAAAAGCATCAGTAGATTGCGAACGTGACCGCCACTAATCCGGCAGAGCCTGTCTAAAGTTTCGGGAGAGTCAAAAACCTTGGAAATCAAATCGATGCGTTGAGGGGGAGCAACTGTGGGAAAAGCTCTAGCTAATACTAGCTGCCGCAGCAGTGCCATTCCTTCGAGGTGGTCGTCACCCGATCGCATTTGCACCGGTACCATCGGCATCACCTTGGGTTTGACTCCAAATCGACTGGCGAGGCGGCCGAAGTCGTTGGAAAAAATCAAAGTCAGGGGAATCGTGTAGACGACGTGGCAATTGAGTTTTTTCAACTGTTCGCCTCGGTCTAAAAACAGGTATTCTGGCTGGGTTCGTCCGCTGGGTTTGAGGGAGGCGTCGAGGCGGTCGAGGTTGTCAACGATGACTGCGAGCCCTTTTTTGCCTTGGTGCTTGAGTTCGGCGTTAGCTTTGTTGAGGAGTTCTTCGTTGATGGACTGCAAGATGCTGTTGGTGCGGGGTTCGAGATATTGCCTGAGTTGCGATCGAAGTTTGGGAGAGTCTTTAGTTTTAGCAGTCACTCTAGCAATACCTACAGATAACTCGGCTTCCGCTGACAAATCTATGGGAGTCTGCAAAAATTCTGCCACTTCTGCAAACAGATTGGTAAAATAGCTCGGTCTGAGTTTGATTTTAGTCGATTCCATAGTTTCGCTGACTTGGCGGGCAATGCTCAGCAAAATATCGCTGATGTCTACATCCCCCATGTCTAAGTCTTGGGAAGACTCGAAGTAGACGACGCAAAAACCCTCTTGCTCTAACTCAGCTTTCAGTCGAAACAATTCCGTGGATTTGCCGCACCCGATATGGCCTGTAAATAGCTGACAGGTTGGCTCGTCAGGGGAGATACGGGTAATGGTTCGCTGTAAAGATTCAATGATTTTCCCGCCGCGCACGGAACCAAAATCAATGTAGTATTGATAATCTCCTGGGTCTCCCGCAACCAGGGTCTTGCTCGGGTTGCAGGCTTTATAGAATCTGTCTAATTCGAGTGCGATCACAATTAAAGCCGACTAAAAGTTAAAAAAGTTAATCGAAAGTCTAAACTTTCTTTACTTGAGTTTAGTTTGATTTGTAACCTTTTGCCCTGTGGGGTAATGCCCTAAATACCCAAGCAACCTTGATCTGCTCAGGGGTTTTCCCAGCGCAGGAATTGAGAATCTTTAATTAATAATTTTTAATTACCGAGGGATATCAGTGATATTACCGATCTTGGCAGGAGTCTGGGTAAATTTGCGGGGATCTGGTTAAATGGTAGGGGAAAACAGGGTTCAAGAGAGAAAGATTAAACAGTTTTGAATTTGTGATAATCCTTAATAACTATATTGTCAAGAGATAGATGGCTAGTTTTGGAGCGGTTTCTCAAACAGAGTTAGGGCGCAGGCGCCAAAAGTTGCGGCAGCTCCGTCGCGCTCGATTGGCGGCTGTTGTGTGGCAAATGCTGGCAGCGAGCGCAATGGCTGGAGGTTTGCTGTGGTGGATTGCTCAGCCGGCTTGGTTGATAGTCCGATCGGAACAAGTGAATGTGGAGGGCAATGAGTGGCTGTCGGACAAGGCGGTGCGGTCTTTGGTACCGCTGTCTTACCCGCAGTCATTGTGGGGGATTCAACCGCAGGCCCTGGCCGAAAAGTTGGAGTCAACGGGGCCGATAGCCAAAGCAAAGGTGACTCGTAACTTGTTTCCGCCGAGTTTGACTGTAGAAGTGGCAGAACGCCTGCCGGTGGCGGTGGCGCAGCCGACTGCGGTGTTGAGATCGAACAGTGACAAGGAAAAAGTGGGGTGGCTGGACGCTCGCGGAGGTTGGATGCCGTCGGATAGCTACACTGCTGCTGTGCGATCGCAGAATAGTTCGATCGGGCCCGGCAGCATTCCGGGAACGCAGCCTCAGCTTTCTTTGCCCACTTTAAAAGTCATCGGGCCTTTGGAACAGTATCGCGCCTATTGGCCGAAGTTTTACCAAGGACTCAGCGGCTTGACGGTGAAAGTGTTTGAGATTAATTGGCAAGACCCGAACAACTTGATCTTGAAAACAGAGATCGGTACCGTACACTTGGGGCCGTACAGTTCCAGAACTGCGGAGCAACTTAAGGTTTTAGACCGAATGCGACAATTGCCAAAACAGCTAGATTCAAGCAAAATAGCCTACATTGACTTGAAAAATCCTGCTTCGCCGATCGTCCATTTACCAGAACTCCCCCCCAGTTTGGAGAGTTCCACTCCCGCACCCACTCGCGCCCAGAATTGATTCTCTGTCAACAGAAGGTAGAAGGTATCGATCGACAGGCAGAATTTTTGCCGCTCAGGATCGATACGCAGGGCTTGCAATCAGCACAGTTTTTGGATAGCGCCCCGCGTCAGGAAAAAAAATTCTGATTTTTCTTTCCATCGCGATGCGTCTGGGGCTAGTATCCATTTTTTTTCCTTCTGCCTTGCTTACAATTGCCTTAATCCGGTCAAGTACCTTGATGGCGTCAAGCGAGGTCTGGGCTAGCGAGGCCGGCAAAATGCGAGATTGCTAACATTAAGCATCGATCAGTGTTAGTTTTTCGCGCAACTTAGCCTATAGTTGATTGTGAATTGGCGTTTAGTTAACAAGCTGTAATCTACTATCCCCGACTCTAATGAAGCTTAATAATAGACAGGGGTCTGACCAAGACAGTCCCCCTTCGGAAGAAGTAAAAAATTTTCCGGTGGCTGCAGATTCCGCCAATCCCTTTAGACGCAAGTCTGGTTATGTAAATGTAGATAGTATTGATATCGATCCTATGGTCAATCCCAAAGACATAATGCCCAGCAGTGCCGCCAAAATCAAAGTAATTGGCGTCGGCGGCGGTGGGGGCAACGCCGTTAACCGGATGATTGCTAGCGAGGTTTCTGGTGTCGAGTTTTGGTGCGTGAATACAGATTCCCAAGCTCTGGTTCTCTCAAATGCTCCGAAACGCTTGCAAGTCGGACAGAAGTTGACGCGCGGTTTGGGCGCGGGGGGCAATCCGGCGATCGGTCAAAAGGCTGCGGAGGAATCTCGCGACGAGGTTGCTAATGCTTTGAATCACGCGGATTTGGTATTTATCACGGCCGGCATGGGCGGCGGTACGGGCACGGGCGCGGCTCCGATCGTGGCTGAGGTGGCTAAGGAAATGGGCGCCTTGACTGTGGGCATAGTAACGCGGCCTTTTACGTTTGAGGGACGGCGGCGCACCAGCCAAGCTGAGGAAGGGATTGCGGCTTTGCAAACCCGGGTGGATACGCTGATCGTAATTCCTAACGACAAGCTGCTGTCTGTGATTTCCGAACAAATGCCGGTACAAGAGGCTTTTCGAGTTGCTGACGATATCCTGCGCCAAGGGGTTCAGGGTATTTCTGACATTATTACTATTCCCGGTTTGGTGAATGTTGACTTTGCTGACGTGCGGGCAGTAATGGCGGATGCGGGTTCGGCTTTGATGGGCATCGGCGTGGGTTCTGGCAAGTCCCGGGCGAGGGAGGCTGCGATGCAGGCTATTTCTTCGCCTCTGCTGGAAGCTTCGTCTATTGAGGGCGCTAGAGGTGTGGTGTTTAACATTACTGGCGGTACTGACATGACGCTGCACGAGGTGAATGCGGCGGCTGAGACGATTTACGAGGTTGTCGATCCGAATGCCAATATTATTTTTGGAGCGGTGATTGACGAGCGGCTTCAGGGCGAAATTAAGATTACTGTGATCGCTACTGGTTTTTC
>JAICRN010000624.1 GCA_025937335.1 Microcoleus sp. TY_ISSM_2_bin.22 | reverse complement strand
TCCCAAAAAGCCGGGACATCTCCTATTTCAATATTAGCTCGCAAGCGATGGCGCATCTCGTTAACACAAACTCTCGGAAACCAAGATGCAACTTCGGCAATTGTTTCGGTACTAATAATGCTTGGCCCTGGTGCAGCGGTATCGTCGGGAAAGCCTGTCAGCAAGTTTTCAATTAACTTGACGGGGAAACCGAAGTAGTTGCTCAACCAATATTCTATTCCCTGGCGTTCTCTATCTACATGAAAAAAAAATTCTTGTTCGGTGTCTTGAATTTTCAGGCCGGCTATTCTCTTTTTGATGTCAAAAGATAAGCGCAGAAAAGAGACTCCGCTGTTGCGCTTATTGTTAACAAATTCTCCTGCTTCATCGCAGATTGCAAAAGAGCGATCGCCTTCTAGAGCACCGCTGGCAAGAATAGTGGCTTGACTGACAGCTATGCCGTCAAGGGACTTGACCGGATAGATATGAATGCTGGCGACGTAAGACATTTCGATTTATTGAGAAATAATTGTCGTTTTAGATATATTCTAGCATCCTCTGCCAGCCAAAGGATGACCCCAGTTACCTCGATCGGGACTGAGGCAAAAACCAGGTTTCTGCACGTAATTTGGTCATGTTAGCTCGATCTTTGTCGCGATCGAGCGTTTTTTTTTGGTTAGCGCGTGTCCAGGACTGTTTATGAAATAAAAAGGGGCAACTTTTTGGAAGTTTAAATTTGGCGGTAGCTGCGTGTAAAGAAAAATTAAAGAAGTCGGGCTGAGCTTGGGGTATATATTATGCTAACAAATGCAAACAATTAAACCGAGTTGCAAGCAATGACTAAAAGCGAAAGAACAGGTATGATTTCGCGACGCAATTTAATCTTGAGGGCTGGTGCAGGGATGCTGGCGGCAAGCATTGCACCAGCGCTTTTACAAGCCCAAGCGGCAAATGCAGAGCCAATCTCTGACCTTACTCCTACTGACATTACTCCCGAGGGTGCTCTCAAAAAATTGATGGAGGGGAATCAACGCTACATTGAGCAAAAACGGACATTTCCCGACCAAGCTCGATCGCGGATTGTAGAAGTAGCACAGGGTCAACATCCGTTTGCAACCATCCTGGCTTGTTCTGATTCGCGCGTTGCTCCCGAAATTATTTTCGACCAAGGATTGGGGGATTTATTTGATATCCGAGTAGCTGGAAATTTTCTCGACGATGTGGTTCTCGGGAATATAGAATATGCCACCTTAGAATTAGGAGTGCCGCTATTAGTAATTCTGGGTCACGAACGCTGCGGTGCTGTCAAAGCAGCTTTAGATGGCAAAGCTGTGCCGGGTCACATTAGCACTTTGGTGGCGGCGATTAAACCGGCAGTCGATACCACAAAAAATCAAGGGGGCGATGCGTGGGATAACGCAGTCAGAGCTAATGTGAAAATGAATGTAAATAAGTTACAATCCTCGTCGCCTATTTTAGCTGAAGCAGTCAAAGCGGGCAAGCTTAAACTTGTTGGGGGTCGCTACGATTTGGATAGCGGTAAAGTAGAGATAATTGCTTGATTTTGCTGGTAATTTTCAGAATTTGTAGGGCCGTGCCAAGAGTGCCTACCCTTGGGGAGCGAGGGGAAACCAGCGGGGATTGCCCCTACAAATTTTACGTGGTAACGAGAAAGTAGATATGCAAGTTTAGATTAAACCCATTTCTTGCAGTCCCCGGCGCAGGCGTTCTGCTTCAAATGGGCGGCGCTGTTCGTGAAGGGCGATCGCTCTTTTGAATTCTGCTAAACTCTCTGGCATTTTGCCAATTTTCAGCAGCGCTACTGCCAAGTTTTGATGAGCTTCCGCGTGTTGTGGATCGATTTTAATCGCTTGTCGGTAATAGGCGATCGCATCTGCTAAATTTCCGGCTGCCTTCAGCGTCAGTCCTAAATTGTAGTGACCTGCTGCAAAATTGGGGTCAATTTTTAAAGCTGCTTTGTAAGCTTTTTCAGCAGATTTCAAATCTCCTTCATCTTTGAACAAATTGCCCAAATTATTGTAAGCGCCTAACTTGAGTGCGGGGAGAACATCTGTATTAATTGCGGCTTGATAGTGTTCTTTTGCTTTAGCAAATTGCTGCTGCTGGCGGTAAGCAATTCCCAAATGATAGTTCAGTTCGTAAACAATAGAATCATCAATGGCCTCCGCAGTCAAGCCTTTGGTTAATAAATTAATTCCCCGCCCTATTTGCCCGGTTTCTACATACAAAGCGCCTAATTTGCTACAAGCATAAGCATCATTTGGATAATAAGCGAGATAGCGTTCCATTGCTGCTTGAGCTTTTTGGAATTTACTTTTTGCTGCGATCGCATCTTTTTGATAACCAGAGTGCCAAATCGCCACATCGGGGAGAGAAGCTATTTTCCAATTTGGTTCCCTGTGCAAAATCTCAGCCACGCTGTCGTCTACCATTGCGTGGTAAGGGCGAGAAAAGCGGATGTCGGGGCGATTGCGAAACAAGCGCGACACCAGGGAATAGGGAGATTGAGAGGCACCGATCTCTTGGCGGATGAGATTGATTAGCAGCAGCCGATCGCTCGCAATTGCCTGCTTTATTTGAGGTACAATCTCCGGTACCAAAACCTCATCGGCATCCAACACCAAAATCCAGTCGCCCTGCGCGTGCTTCAGACACTCGTTGCGCGCCGCTGCGAAGTCGTCGCACCATTCAAAGTCATAAACCCTCGCGCCACATCCTCGGGCGATTTCACGGGTGCGATCGCCCGAGCCCGTATCCACCACCACAATTTCGTCCACAACACCCTTAACGCTGTCCAAAGTCCGCGACAGTGTTGCCTCTTCATTCTTCACGATCGTGCACAGAGTCAGATTCATCGGGCGCAAACTTTCCTCGTTTCGCAAAATTATTGTAATTTTTTACCAGTAAAACACAAAAAGTCCCAGAAAAGATTCTCCTATTTCCCTTTTGGTTTGAGCATAAGTACCTTTCTTCCCGAGAAAAAGTGGGTTAACTCTTTTGAGATATTAAAAAGCCTCAAACTCCGACGATTCCTGAGAAATCCTACCACTCTCGGTTCCTCCCTACGGTAGAGGTAAGGGCGGGATATGGGTTGTTATTGTAAGAACATAAGACAAGGCACAAGAAAAGTTAAGTATTCAGGAGAAAGGGAAATGGGAATTATTGCTTGGATCGTTTTAGGACTGATTGCCGGTGCGATCGCCAAAGCCATTTATCCGGGAACTCAAGGCGGCGGTTTTCTGGCAACAACAGGTTTAGGAATTTTGGGAGCGCTAGTGGGAGGTTATCTAGGTCAAGTCTTCCTAGGGACTAGCGGGGGAGCATCCTTCGGAGCATTGACTCTACCCAGCATAGCTTTTGCAGTCGTAGGCGCGATCGTTCTACTTTTCATCTGGGGATTGTTAACTCAGCGTGCTGCATAATAAATATTGCCAATTCCCAGTCGATCGACTTTTAGGGTATTCATAAACCCGGTTTGTTGAAGAAACCGGGTTTTTCAGTTGTTTGTAGGTGCGTCAGCCTACTGTTATCAATTCC
>JAICRN010000087.1 GCA_025937335.1 Microcoleus sp. TY_ISSM_2_bin.22 | reverse complement strand
GGAAAAGCGTCAAGATTCAGCAGTTCGCGGCTGGTAGTGTACAATAACCGCCAATCACCATTTAAAAGCTCTGCGGCTTCCACAGGGCGTGGTGTGGGGTTGTAATCTTCCAATTTGGCGATCGCGCTTAAAATCGCTTGTTTGTCGCTAGCCGTCGCCAGCAAACCGCGATTTTTACCAGCAATTATCTCTAAGAGTTCAGATTTTATAATCATGATTTTTTTTGGGAATAGGGATGAATCAGGAAAAATGTTTCTCGATCGCGGGTTCAATATTTATAAATTACGTGACAAGTCGTTTTTATCGCGCTGATTATTGGGTTGGTCTGTACGCAGCGCGCAGCCTACATTGATTAATGGCTAATCACTAAGATACCAAATTTCAGCAAATAAAGCAGAGTCCGATACAGGTGGGCTAATTCTTGCTCGTTTTTAACGTAACGTCTGATAACTTCCCCCACGCTGACAGCACCTTCTTGCTTAATTGCATCCAATATCTGCATCTGAATGTTAACAGAGATTCTTCTGTCTTGACCGAAGCTGGTAAACCAAATTGTCTGTATCTGCTGTAAAATTTCTGGTGTGGCGATCGCACCCAGACTCAGTGTCATCTCCTTACTTAAAGTTCTACTCGCATAATGACCCAATACCCGAAACGGATCGTCGCCCAACGGATAAGGCGGCTTCCCGGCTTTTAAAGGTACAGACTCGGGTGCCAAAATGCGAATTTCTGCTAATTCCCGCCACAACTGTTCGTAAGCAGCAATTACTACTTTCCAATCATAAATTTCTTTTGCCCTTTGTCTGGCATTTTCGCCCATCCGCTTTCTCAATTCGGGGTTTTCAATTAATTCACACAAAGCGCGGGTGCAAGCATCAATGTCAACTGCTGTGGTGAGGGAAGTGTGACCCATGTAAGTCGGCCAATTTAAGCTGCCGTCGAGATAATTTAGGGCTAAATCTAAACAAGATTCCGGGGGCGGGATCAGTGTGGGAATGCGGAAGCCGTCTATTTCGTGGCGTACAGATTCTTTGTATCCGTTCCAATCGGAGACTATGGCCGGCAGTCCGTTCGCCATGGCTTCTATGGGTGTCAGTCCGAAGGATTCTTGAATGTTGTCGGAAAGCGAAATGAAAATGTCGGCCGCAGACCAAATATTTATTCTAATTTCGGGCTGTCTCCCATCTAAAAAAATAGCATTCACGGAGGGACAAAATATTTGCGCGCTATTTTTAAAGTCGGGTTCTTCTCTCGGATCTTCTATCCAACCGGCTTGAATTAAGTGGATTTTGGCTTTTGTCTGTTGTGCGGCGGCCTCTAGGGCGATGTACATCGGTACTGGATGACCTTTGGCAGAAAAAGTCAATCGACCGACAAATAACACAACAATATCGCCGCGAGAAATGCCGAGTTCTTGCCGCAGTTGGCGGCGACTGTTAACTGCTTCCACACCCTGCGGAAACGCGCTGCAATCCACTCCTAGGGGAATAACTGGCAATTTGACTAAAATTTCCGGTTGACCGCCGTTGCGCTGCGCTAAATACTCTGACCACTCCCTCAGAACTCCTTCTACTGCTGTTTTCACGGCGGCAGAGGTACAGATCAGGGCGTCCCAAGGCTGCATGGGTGCGGCGATCAAATCGCCGATCGCCTCCATGACGTATTTTGTACCGATCGTGTGAGTAACGCCGCAAACGCTGTAGGCCCGCTGATCGACAAATCTGCGCGCCCAAACTATCTGCGACAGGGCCGGATCTGGCCGGTAAATTGTGCCCGGTTGAGATAGCAAATCCGGTCGTTCCGTCGGAATCCAGCGGACTTTCCGAGGTTTTTGCAGCCAAGGTTGGATGTGCGAACAAAACTCTTTAAAGGTTGTTTTGCTATCGGCGCAACAATATAGAGAGTCTGCGGTTCCGTGTTGAACTAAGCTTTTGAGAAACCCTTCTCCGGCTGAATGACGCCCCAGAAGTTTTTGCCCTCCGGTGTGGTATCCCTCTTTGCTGTATAAAACCGCCGCCGTTGTATCCATGCTGAGATTTATCGATCGAGAGTTGACTGAAGAAGCCAGAGGGCTTTGGGGATAAGGCTTTGAGCGAAAACCAGGATACTGTTGTGAATCAACCAATTGCCGTTAGCGAGGCTTGCACAAAAGGATCGCCGCGTGTCGCGACATCTTAAAGACGATCGTCTCAGATTACAATATTTACGGCTAAAAAAGGATTGGCAAGAGCGGATTTTAGTGTTATTCTGAGGCCGATGCTTGGGGGCGATCGCCTTTTCGGTCTCCCATCTTATCCCATCCGGAACCAAACGGAGCTTGTGGTATAATGCTTTAGCCTTGCTAAATGCCCGATTTGCAAGTGCTTCATCAAAGGAACAGTTCGTCGGCAAAACGTTACCTCTACTCGATCGCGTCTTTGTCTTTAAAAACCGAGAATCATGTACAACCCATCTCTGCGTCAAATACCTCGCCACTTGCCTGCGGATGTAATTCCATTAAAGCAGCAATCATCTCTTTTAGACTGGTTGGAATCTAACAATCGCCTGTTAGCAAGAGATGTCCAAGAACCAGACTATCTACACGAAGAAGAAATTTCTGAACTGATGGCAGTTGACGACAGTCCTTACGATGATTTAGAAGAGGAAGTAGAAGAGGATGTGAGTGTAGGCGAAGAATAAGTGGTAGAAAGGTGAAGAAATCAACCGGAAACAGGGAAGAAAAACTAAGAGATTTCTCAATCTCCTGTATCGCACCCTATTCCCCAATTGTCAATTGCTTATTCTCAAATAGTGTGTGGTGAGGAGTGTTATGGATAACTTTGTGGATGAGAAAATCCCTTTTAGTATGCCTTTCAAACTTACAGGCAAGAATTTATTCTTGCTTCTGGGTTTGGGGCTCGGCATTGTAGCGATCGGTTTAGATTTAGCAGCGGGTAGATTTTTGAATTTACCTGCATCGCTATTTATGCCGCTAATTGTTTGTGCTTTAGTTGCGTCGGGGTTGGGCTATGCAGTTGTACCCGTACTCCAGCAACTAAAAGCAGGACAAATAATTCGCGAAGACGGCCCCCAAGCCCATTTGAAAAAAGCGGGAACGCCGACAATGGGAGGCATCTTTTTTGTACCTGCAGGGGTCGCAGTCGCTTTACTTTGGTCTAAGTTTAACTCAGATGTGGTTGCCGTATCGGCTTTAACTTTAGCTTACGCTTTCATTGGCTGGCTCGACGACTGGCAAATTCTGCGACGCAAGTCGAACAAAGGTATTTCTCCTAGGATGAAATTGGCTTTGCAAATAAGTTTTGCTGGTCTATTTTGTCTGTGGCTGATGTTTCATCAACCTGCTATTTCTACGAATGTTGCTTTGCCTTTCGGTTGGGTATTGCCCTTAGGTTTGCTGTTCTGGCCGCTGGCTGGTTTTGTGCTAGTTGCCGAAAGCAATGCTACTAATCTTACCGATGGTGTTGACGGATTGATGGGCGGTTTGGGGGCGATAGCACTTTTGGGATTGGGCGCATCTGTAGCCTCAACTTCGCCAGAATTAATGATATTTTGCGCCTGCACCAGCGGCAGTTGTCTCGGTTTCTTAGCACACAACCGCAATCCAGCCAGCGTGTTTATGGGCGATACAGGTGCTTTAGCTTTGGGCGGTGCGTTGGGTGCGGTAGCTTTATTAACAAATAGCCTTTGGATATTATTAATTATCAGCGGGATTTTCTTTATTGAAACGCTGTCAGTAATTGCTCAAGTAGGTTATTACAAAGCTACAAAAGGGCCTGATGGAATCGGCAAGCGTCTGTTAAGAATGGCTCCACTGCACCATCATTTAGAGTTGTGCGGCTGGTTGGAAACTCAGGTTGTTGGCATTTTTTATATAACTAACGGGGTGTTAGTGTTAATGATTCTGATGTTGACTAGCAACAGTTGAGAACGGATTGGGTGACGGATTTCACAGGGGATGTAAGGGATATTTTCTACTATTTCAAAGAAACAGGCAAGATGCCTGTTCCACAAGAACTGAATGCAGTTGTGGAACAGGCATCTTGCCTGTTTAATGCTCCGAATTGATAATGTTGAGAATTGATATCCCCAGTTCATTCAATGGAACTGAAAAACGCTTTTTAATTATTTGAAGAACCGCGAAGACGCTTATAGCGCGAAGAAAAAACTACATTTGTTTATTTATTTTCCTTCGCGTCATACGCGACGAAAGCGGTCCGTTTAATCTGAGTCAATATTAGTTATGCTATCGTTGACGGTTGTTTTTGAATGATTAAAATGTTTTTACCGGACGTTTCGGTGGTTGTGCCTGTTTACAACGGCGAGATGGATTTGCCGGATTTAATTGAGTGCCTGCGATCGCAAACTTATCCGCCACACAGAGTAGAATATCTCATAGTAGACAACAACAGCCGCGATCGCACTTCAACCATTCTCGAAACATTCTCAGATTCGGGCCGGGAACGAGATATCAACATTCGCCACCTCACCGAAAACCGGATTCAAAGTTCTTACGCCGCCCGCAATCAAGGAATTCGCGCATCCACAGGCGAAATCATTGCATTTGCCGATGCAGACTGTCGCCCGGAATCTGACTGGCTGGAAAATTTAGTTAAGCCATTTGTTGACTTAGAAATAGGAATTACCTGCGGAGAAATACTCGCATTGCCCGGTAAAACTCTTTTAGAACAACACAGCGCCCGCGAAAATACTTTATCTCAAAAACATACTCTCGCTCACCCTTTTTGTCCCTACGGTCAAACAGCCAACTTAGCTGTAAGGAGGCTAGTTTTACAACAAATAGGATTATTTCGGCCGTATCTCACCAGCGGCGGCGATGCTGACTTGTGTTGGCGGATTTTGCGGGAAACCTCTTATAAAATGTATTTTGCCGAAAATGCGATCGTCCGACACCGCCACCGTTCTACAATAAAACAGTTACAAAGTCAATGGTATCGCTACGGCGAATCTAATAAATACTTGCACGAACTTCACGGTGTCGATTTGATGCGAGAATTGACAGCACCGGAATATTTTTATCGGCTGGCTAGATGGCTGTTAAAAGAATTGCCTGTGGCTGCTGCCAAAAGTGCGTTAGCGAAAGCGTTGCGATCCGAAGGAAAGCCCGCCCCTACGGGAGCTACGCCAACGAAGAGGATCGCCCGAGCGGATCTGGTAGACTTGTTCAATACGCCGATCGGTCTTTTGAGTGTTAGGGCAAGGGCGATGGGACAGCGCCAAGCCAAACTTCCAGAATCAGCTTGGGACATTGAGCGATTTTAATATTTTAGACCGTAAGCCTTTCACGGGCGGGCAGTATGCCCAACTCCTACTCCCCACAAAAAAATTGAACTATGAGTGGAACAGGCCCGAAAGCCTGTTCTAAATAAGCCTTTCACGGGCAGGCAGGATGCCCGACCCCTACTCCCCACAAAAAAAATTGAACTGTTGTGGCACAGGCCCGAAAGCCTGTTCCTCAAAATAGTGCAAGATGTGCGATCGAATCAATGATTCTTTTGTATACAATCCCCGCGTCTAAATACCTATAAGTGCAGTTTATTGGTGCATATAGATATGCTGAATTAGAAATCTGAAAAATTAACGTAATCCTTAATATAAAATTAATAAGTCGATTCAGAAGCGCTCGGTTTGACGACGGGAACGAACTCAGAGGCAAACCCCCAAATTTTCTTTACTTCTGCCTTTGGGCTTTCCACTGCTGTCGTCAGCGCATCGGAATTATTCTCAGATTTTTAAATCTTTGTAACCTTTACAGGTAATGCCAATGGCTCAAATCTTACTCCAGACAGTTTGGTTTATACCTTGCTATCCACTCATCGGCGGAGTTCTGTCAATGCTGTGGTTTCCGGCAGTTACCCGCCGCACCGGGCCCAGACCGTCCGGTTACGTAAACGCCATATTAACCTTGTTCGCTTTCGTACACGGCGTCATCGCCCTCACAGCTATCTGGAACCAACCGGCGCAACACGAGTTGATTCCCTGGCTGAACGTAGCAGGTTTAGACTTAACAATTCCCGTAGAAATCTCTGCTGTCACCGTCGGGGCGACTGTTTTGATTACCGGACTGAACTTGCTGGCGCAGATTTATGCTTTCGGTTACATGGACATGGACTGGGGCTGGGCTAGGTTATTTTCCCTGATGGGGCTGTTTGAAGGGGGGATGTGCGGCTTGGTGTTGTGCAATTCCCTGTTCTTCAGCTACATAATTTTGGAAATCCTGACTCTGGGAACTTACCTGCTAGTCGGGCTGTGGTTCAATCAGTCTTTGGTGGTGACAGGAGCTCGCGATGCTTTCTTAACCAAGCGGGTGGGTGACTTATTCCTGCTGATGGGGGTAGTTGCCATTCTGCCGCTGGCTGGAACTTGGAATTTTGACGAGTTGGCTGTTTGGGCCCAGACTGCAAAGCTTGACCCGACTGTAGCGACGCTGTTGATTTTAGCTTTGATTGCCGGCCCGATGGGTAAGTGCGCTCAGTTTCCCTTGCACCTGTGGCTGGATGAGGCGATGGAAGGCCCGCTGCCGGCGACAATTTTGCGGAACACCGTAGTTGTGGAAACTGGTGCTTGGATATTGATTAAGTTGCAGCCGGTGATTGCTTTGTCGCCCGTGGGGATGACGACAACTATTATTGTAGGCGCTGCGACGGCGGTGGGTGCTTCATTAATTGCGATCGCCCAAATTGACATCAAACGCACGCTTTCCTATATAGTCAGCGCTTACATGGGCTTAGTATTTATCGCCGTCGGCACCGGACAAGCCCAGACAGCCCTGACATTAATATTTGCGTACAGCTTGGCAATGGGTTTGCTGGTGATGAGCATCGGTTCGGTAGTTTGGAACAGCATCACTCAGGATGTCCGGTCTCTCGGCGGTTTGTGGGGAAAGCGGCCGATATCGGCGATATCGTTTATTGTCGGTAGCGCTGGATTGGTGGGACTGCCGCCCTTCGGCTGTTTCTGGGGTTTAGAAGAATTAACATCCGGGCTTTCGGAAGCTCATCCTTTCTTGTTAGGAATCGTGCTGTTTGTAAACGGCGTCACTGCTTTTGGCTTGGTGCGCGTCTTCGGTTTAGTTTTTGGCGGTAAACAAAAGCAAATGACCGAACGTTCGCCAGAAGTTCACTGGCCTTTTATCTTGCCGATGACTGTTTTAATGGGCTTTACTTTGCACGTTCCGCACTTGCTGGCTGCGTGGAATTTATTGCCTGGGGCGAGTTTGAATTATACCGCCAGTGGACTGCTAGTTATGTCAACGGCGATCGGCATCGGTGCCGGAGCGTTTGTTTACCTGAACGAGAAATGGGAAAAACCAGTGCGAATCGGTTCTCAAGCCCTGCAAGACTTTTTTGCCTACGACTTTTACACCGCCCAACTTTACCGGGTGACAGTGGTATTTGCCGTCGGTTTAGTTGCTCGAGTCATCTCCTGGGTCGATCGCAATATTGTTGACGGATTTGCGAACTTAATCGGTTTTGCAACCGTTTTTGGCGCGCAAAGCCTCAAGTACAACGTTAACGGTCAAACTCAGTTTTACGCCCTAACAATTTTGTTGGGAGTTGCACTTTTTGGACTGCTGGTAACCTGGCCTTTGTTAGCTCGCCTGTCGCTGATTGTCGGTGGATAATACCGAATCCTAGTTTGTCACATCCTTTACTATTCGGCGGTTAAAACCGCTTCTTGTCAAACAAAGTCCGCCTCCGCAGACTAAGAAGTAAAGGGAGATATTTAAGCCTGATTTGGTATAAACAATAGTTTCGAGTTTTGACTCACTGTCAACCATCAACTGTCAACTGTCAACTGTCAACTGTCAACAATCAAGCGTTTAAATTATGCTTAGTGCCTTGCTCTGGTTGCCCGCGTTGGGCGCTGCGGTAGTCGGATTTTTGCCCGGAAACATCAATGGGATGCGTCTGCGTTCAATCGCCGCGGCTTTTGCTGCTGCTGTTTTCCTTTTGAATATTTGGCTGTTGACTCAATTCGATCCAGCCAATTCGGGACTGCAATTTCAAGAATATTTGCCTTGGATTCCACAATTAGGTTTGAGCTACAACTTGGGCATTGACGGCTTGTCCTTACCCCTGCTGGTTTTAAGTGCTTTGCTGACGCTATTAGTCATTTACGGCACTGGTGAAGGGATGGCTAGACCCCAGCTTTACTATGCTTTGATTTTGCTAATCAATGCTGGTATTGCCGGAGCTTTGATGTCTCAAAATTTGCTGCTGTTTGTACTGTTTTACGAAGTAGAATTAATTCCTTTTTACCTGTTGATTGCGATTTGGGGCGGAAAGCAGCGAGAATACGCTGCCATGAAGTTTTTGATTTACACGGCTGTTTCGGGATTTTTAGTTTTAGCGGGATTTTTGGGTGTTGCTTGGCTGAGCGGATCTTTAAATTTCGATTACACTGCGATTAATACTCAAGAATTGCCCTTGAGAACGCAATTGATCCTGCTAACAATTGTGCTAATTGGGTTGGGAATTAAAATTCCTTTAGTGCCGCTGCATACTTGGCTGCCTGATGCTTACGTCGAAGCTTCGCCAGCAACAGCAATTCTGCTGGGAGGGATTTTGGCGAAGTTGGGAACTTACGGTTTAGTGAGGTTCTGCTTGCAGTTGTTTCCCGAAACTTGGTCGATTGTAGCTCCCGGTTTAGCGATTATCGGGACAGTGAGCGTGATGTACGGTGCTTTGAGCGCGATCGCCCAAAAAGACATCAAGCGCATGGTAGCCTATAGTTCGATCGGACATATGGGTTACATCCTCGTTGCCTGCGCCGCGGGTACGAAACTCGCGTTAATCGGCGCTGTCGGGCAAATGGTAAGCCACGGCTTAATTTTAGCTTTGCTGTTTTATTTGGTAGGCATCATCGAAACCAAAGTTGGCACCCGGGATTTGGACGTGCTCAACGGTTTGATGAACCCGATGCGGGGTTTACCCACTGCCAGTTCCCTGTTAGTTTTGGGCGGCATGGCAAGCGCCGGAATTCCGGGTTTGGTGGGTTTTGTTGCCGAATTCTTAGTGTTTCAAGGCAGTTTTTCGATCTTTCCAATTCCAACTTTACTCTGCATTTTAGCTTCTGGCTTAACAGCAGTTTACTTTGTGATTCTGCTCAACCGCACCTGTTTTGGGAAGTTGGACAATGCCACGGCTTACTACCCTCCTGTTTCGTTTGCTGAAAATATGCCGGCGCTGGTTTTGGCGGGCATCATTTTTGTGTTGGGAATTCAACCTGCTTGGCTGCTGAAGTGGAGCGAATCTACTACAAATGCGATCGTTGCTACTCTGCCGGCGGATAGAAATACCCAAATAACTATTAGCTATCCCGTTGAACATTCGGCGATAAAAATTGCGTCTACACAAACGAAGTCCGCCGACACTGACTAAGAGAATCTACTCGTTACCAGGCAGAGCCTGGTAACGCAAATCCGGAGGCTATGCCTCCAATTTTCCGGCTCTGGCATGGATATCGGTTCCCAAGCAAAGCCGGAGAACCTGTTAAATAATTGCAGCTTTTTGCAAACAATCAAAATCTCAAAATATTGAGATTCACTCAATCAAAGGAAACAACAATGGTACATACCCCTAATAAACCAGCAACTAAACTACCTCCTTCCAAGCACGAATTTGCTGAAGTAATTCACAGACTAGAAGCAGGCGGAGCGATGATTCCAGATACGCCGGAAAATCTGATGCAAATCATCGCTATCTGGAAAGCTTACGCAGTGCCGATGGATTTCTACTGGCGGGATTTGCTTTACATCGCCGAACGGGTATTTTTACACCCGCTTCCTTTCTTTAAATACTTTTTACCTCAAGAGTATTTAGATTTACAAAATCACTATGCAGGCGACGGTGCAGATTTGCGGATCTGGCGCGGGACTGGAAGTGCTCACCCGGAACTTTTGGAGTTCATGAAGAAGGGTGAAATTGGGAAAATGCCGCGGCTGTTTCACCATTTGTGGCACGATCGCATTAATATGGAATTTGCGGAAGAGTGCATGAGGTCAATGCTTTGGCACCGGGGCTTGTACCCGCAGACCAATCAATTCGATCCTTATTTGGACACGGACGAATATAAGGCTAATGCCGATCGGGCAATTAAAGCTTACTTCAAAAAAGACCCGTTCATGCTGGCAATTCACAAAGCATTTCCAGAAATGTTTTTAGAACAGTGCCGCCAAATGTCTTATTACAGCAATCTCGGTTTATTCTGGGAAGTAATGGCCCCGGTGTTTTTTGAAGCGTCCGACCTTTACGACGAAGGGAAAATTACCACAGTCCCGCAGGCGATGGATTTCCTAGTAAATGGCATATTTGCGATCGCCGGTCGTCCGATTTACCACCACGTTCAAATCGACGGTGAAACCTACGAAATCATCCCCAAATCTAAGGGTTTCACTTGGCTTTACGAAGCAGCGTTACCTTACGTGGAAGCTATATTTTATCGCACTTCGCCGTTCCGAGGAACCAAATCTTACAACGCTCAAGCTAGGGAAGTTCCTGACGACCAAAAAGACTTCCACTACGGAGTTTTGTATGCAGACAAATTCCTGGTAGGTACGGCGGGCATTCCGCCAACTTTGCTAGCACAAGATATGCTGCATTTCCTGCCGCCTTATTTGATGGATTTTTACAAACAGCGCTGTCGCGGCGAAGATGATATCCTCAATCAAATTGGGGTGACATTTCAGCGATCGATGTACTGCGTTACTTCGGCGGTAATTCAAGCTTTGCGGACTGCTCTTTTGTATCCTTTAGATGACCCGAATCCAAAGCATTTGAAGGCAAATCGGGCTTTCTTTGAGGCTCAGCTCGATCGCTTCTGCCGCCCGGAATACGGCATGAAATATGCGGCGAAGCTCAAGAATATTCAGACTTCGGATTACAGGTAAAAGATGTTTAAGGGAGGCATCTTAGCTGAAAAGTTCGCCAGTCCGTTAGCCAGGGGTTTAAACCCCTGGCTAAAAGCTCAAGTCGGTTGAAACCGACTGGGAAAAATCATAGTTTTTTTAAGCCGTTTCAAAAGTGGTATAATATTAAGGCAGTTGGCATCGCAATTATTCATCTCTCTCTTCTTTTCCTCTGATTTCTCTGCGTTATCTGCGGTTTAATCATTCGGAGACAACCGCAAACGATATCGCGAAAACAAATAACAAATAACTAATAACCAATAACTATGAACAGCAAAGACGTAGCCAAATATATTGAAGCAACTGACGGGATTTCCAAACCTTGGCTGTTGGTGCAACTGCGGCTGAAAAAATTGCAAGAAAGGCGATCGGATATTTCTGCTGAAGAGTATGTTACAGCACTCGCCGACATTCAACAAGATTTAATGAATCTTGGGGAATGGTGGCTGGGAATCGAGGATGAGGTGTTTTAAAATTTAATTGAAAGTTCAAGTAGGATTAAGCCGATCGCACTTTAAAATTTCTCCATCAAATCTTTTTCTTGGGCATAGACATCTCGTAGCTGTTGCAGCGCCGCCCCAGAAATGACCGATTTAACAGTAGCTACCAGTTGGCCCCACTCCAGCAATCTGTCAACTGAAACAGCTTTTTTGAACTTGTGGGTGTAGAATTTAGTCCAAAATGCTGGTGCTTGCTTGCTTTTCCAGCGTTTGTACCATCTACCAAAATCTTGAGGTGCGATCGGCTTTACTTCTAAAATAGGGGGAAAATCGGCGTAGCTGACAAAGCGGCTGATGCCTTTGGCGTGAACGTACACCATGTAGCGACAGCATTCTATGCGGTAAATTTCGTCTGCTGCGATATTGAACAGGAGTGCGACTGTTTCTTCGGTAACGAATCTCGCCAGCGGATGCAGGATTGGCGATTTGTGAATTATTCTCGATTCTGCGATCGTCCGCGATTTTGCCGGAGTTTCTGATATCATAGCTAGTACACCTCTGGATATGGTTAGTAGACTTCTGGATATGGCAAATGCACTTTTTGATAGAAAGAAATAATCTATCCAGATTAGGTTTTACAGACGATCGCTCCTTAGTTTTCCAGGCCGGGGGGCGATCGGCTTTTTAGATGAATTTATTGTAAGGTGTTATAGCACCCATTGTCAAGCATGGGTTTAGTAAGAATTAAAGTCAGAGAACTAGCCGCAGAGAAAGGTTGGACATTCAAGGAAGTTTCAGAACGTTCTGGGGTGGTGTACAACACTGTCAAGCATTATGCCCGCTGTCCAGGGCTGACAACGGTTGACTTTACTTTGCTGCTGAAATTAGCTCGCACTTTTGATGTGATGATTGAGGATTTGGTTGAGGTTTTGGAGGAATAGCTCGATCGACCTTTCCACGTTTCCACTATAAACTTTTTTGTTTCGTCTTGTCAAGACGCGCTTAAGCACTTTGCATCGCAGCTAAAAGCTCAGCTTAAAGGTGCTAAGATTTAATCCAAGTTATTAATCTCCCGTTACCT
>JAICRN010000382.1 GCA_025937335.1 Microcoleus sp. TY_ISSM_2_bin.22 | reverse complement strand
CAAAAATCAGCAATTAGCTGTCCCCAAGTTTCAAAAGTATAGTCAATCTCAAGTTTGGGCGCTGGTTTAGCAGAACCGCCAAAACCGATGAGGTCGATCGCATAACAGCGGCAATCAGCAGCCAGCGCCGGCAAATTCTTGCGCCAGTGGCCCCAAGACGCACCAAAACCGTGGACGAACACCACCGCAGGCCCCTGGGAACCCGCAGCCTGGTAGCAAATCGGAAAGCCTTTCCACAGCCAAGTTTGAGGTGCAACAGCAGTTGACGAAATGGGAGTAGAAGATGTCATGGGATTTTAGATTTTAGATTTTAGATTTTAGATTTTAGATGAATCCAAGGCTGCAAAAGACTCAAGTCCTTACTACAAACCGTATCGCAATTCGAGGCAACCGCTAGGACATAAATCCCACACCTTCCTTCCCTCCTCCCTCTGCGCCCTCTGCGCTCTCTGCGGTTAATTCCTCTTCCTTCTTCCCTCTTTCGTCTTCCTTCTTCCTTCTTCCTTTGCACCACGAGCCAATATTATGCAACCATTAAAGATGCTGACTTCTTTGCCTTATTGAAATTTCCCCTATGCCAACGATCGTTTCAACTTCTGTCGTGCCGTTTCTCGGCTCCGAAATTGTACCCGACTACGACACCGCGAAAGTAGTTATCTTACCAATTCCCTACGAGGCAACAACCACTTACCGCCGGGGGTGCGAAAACGGGCCCGCGAAACTTCTAGAAGCTTCTCATCAACTCGAGTGCTACGACGAAGAATTGGATTCAGAAGTTTGCTACGATGTCGGAATTTATACACAAGAGCCGATCGCCGATACCCGCAACCGCCAACCGGTTTCATCCTCAGAAATGCTGCGAGTCACCCAAGCCGCAGTGCATCAGCTAGTTACCGAAAATAAATTTGTCATCTCCCTCGGAGGCGAACACAGCATCACTGCCGGCGTTGTCGAAGGTTATCGCCAAGCATACCCGGATGAACCTTTCACAGTCGTGCAAATCGATGCCCACGGCGACTTGCGGCACGAATACGAAGGCTCGATTCACAACCACGCCTGCGTGATGCGCCGTGTTGTAGATATGGGCTTGCCGACACTGCAAATCGGGATTCGCGCTATCTGCAAGGAAGAAGCCGACTTGATTAAAGCAAAACAGCTAAACGTGATTCGAGCCAGAGAAATCGCTACTCAACCGGATTGGGCCGATCGGGCAATTGCCAGCATAACAACTAAGCGAGTATTTTTGACGATCGACTTAGACGGCATCGATCCGACTTTAATTCCAGGGGTGGGAACACCCGAACCGGGCGGGTTAAATTGGTATTCCCTCACCGCATTTTTGCGCCGCATCTTCGAGTCCTACGAAGTAATCGGGTGTGACATTATGGAATTAGCACCTATTGTAGATTCTGTAGTCTCAGAATTTACCGCCGCCAAATTAGCATACAAACTTATTGGATACCAAGCTCTGGCTCAAGGTTGGCTAAAGCCAGACGAGGAATAAATCGCGAAGTACGAATCACAATAGGCTGTTGGCAAGGCTAGAATTAAGCTAAAGCCAAACAACAGCCAATTTTATTCGTGCTGACAGTTTCATCTTTCACGCTGGCAAATACTCCTCTTCACCTCCTGAAAACATGAGTTTACTAATCGATACAACGGGTACTCCCATTAACGGCTACGCTCCCGATTTTGAACTGCCGGGAGTTGACGAAGAAGTTCACCATTTAGCTCGATATTTAGAAAAATTTCGGGCGATAGCGGTGATATTTATGTGCAATCATTGCCCTTACGTGCAGTTGTATCTAAATCGCCTGAAAGAAATTCAAGCAGAGTTTCAAGATCGAGGCGTTACTTTAATCGGGATGAATGCTAATGACGCAAATCAATATCCTGAAGATAGTTTTGAGAATATGAAAACTTTTGCGGCTAACAATCAACTCAACTTCCCCTACATCCGAGATGTTGCTCAAGATGTGGCTGAAAGTTTTGGAGCTTCTAAAACCCCGGAGGTGTTTTTATTAGACCAAGACGGCAGATTGCGCTATAAAGGTTTGATTGACGACAACGCTGAAGATCCCGCAGCAGTGCAGGTGTCTTATCTGCGAGGTGCGATCGACCAATTGCTCAACAGCCAACCCGTTGAGCCTTCAACTACAGAGGCAATAGGCTGTTCTATCAAATGGCGATCGTAGGCAGATTTAAAATTAACGTTCCGGCACTAATTATTAACTGGTTTCCAGGCTCTGCCTGGGAACCTATCTCCAGAGGCTCTGCCTCGTCAAAGAGTGGGGGAAAATTGGAGGCACAGCCCCGGTTCTGCTTTACCAGGCAGAGTCTGGTAAGGAGTAAAAAGATTCAAAACAATTTTCTGTGAACTTAAAAAGTAGACCTATTCCCAACTTAATTTTCGAAGTCGCCGTTATGCTAGCACTGCTGATTAGTTGGAACTTATTTAAGAACTTTTCCTCAGTCGATACGTTGCAGCGCACCTCTTTAAACGTATCCGCTGCTATCAGTCTCTCGCAAGCTTTAGGGGAAATCAAAACTATTTATCAAAGCAGTAATCCGAATTTTACTATTACTTATAACTTTGGTGCTTCCGGCGCTCTCGCACAGCAAATTCAGCAAGGCGCTCCGGTAGATGTATTTTTCAGCGCCGCTACCAAACAAATGAACGATTTGCAGCAATCTAACCTGTTAATTAACGACACGCGCCGCAATTGGCTGACAAATCGCCTAGTTTTGATTACTCCCAAAAACGGTGTTGCTTTGAGAGATTTTAAACAGTTAACAGATGCCAAAATTAAGAAAATTGCGATCGGCGAACCCAAGAGCGTACCTGTGGGACAATACGCTCAAGAAATGCTAACTAAGCTTGGATTGTGGCAGCAACTCCAGCCAAAATTAGTGCTAGGAAATAACGTCCGCCAAGTGCTGACATTCGTCGAAAGCGGTAACGTTGATGCTGGTATAGTTTATGCGACTGACGCCACAGCCTCCGACAAAGTAACTGTGCGGCTAACGGCTGCCGAAAATTTGCATTCGCCCATTGTTTATCCGCTGGCAGTGATCGGAAACAGCCGCAATCCGTCTGCTGCGAAAGCGTTTGTTGACTTTTTGGCGGGCGATCGGGCTAAAATAGTATTTCAGAAATACGGATTTGGCATAGTTCGATAACTAACTAATTAGGGATTTTTTACCGCTGATGAAAGCAGATAAGCGCTGATTAACGCGGATTTATTTATAGATGGAATTTGATTTTTCTCCGCTGTGGATATCTCTAAAATCCTCCGCTATTGCGACATTGATCGCATTTTTCCTGGGAATAGCAGCCGCCCGGTGGATGCTTTCAACTCGCATCAGAGGTAAAGCTTTGATTGAAGGGATTTTCATTTCTCCCTTAGTTTTGCCGCCGACAGTAGTGGGATTTTTGCTGCTGCTGCTGTTTGGGAGAAATGGGGCGATCGGTCAATTCTTGCTACAATTCGACTTTACTATAATTTTCACTTGGCAAGCCGCCGCCATTACTGCCACAGTTGTATCATTTCCCCTCATGTACAAAACTGCTTTGGGAGCTTTTGAGCAAATTGATGCCAATCTTCTCAACGCAGCCCGCACTTTGGGAGCCTCGGAGTGGCAAGTCTTTTGGCGCATTATGTTGCCGCTAGCATGGCCGGGAATTTTAGCAGGAACTATTCTCGCATTTGCTCGCGCTTTGGGTGAATTCGGCGCGACGTTGATGTTAGCGGGGAATATTCCCGGTCAAACTCAAACTATTCCGATGGCCATTTATTTTGCTGTGGAAGCTGGGGAGATGAGGCAAGCTGCTATTTGGGTTTTGATTATTCTGAGTATTTCTCTGATCGTGCTAACGGCAGTTAATTTTTGGACTGATTTACAAAGGATATCGCCCAAACAGAATTCGAGCCAAAGACTGCAATCAAATCTTCCTAAAGTCGCGTCTACTTTTACCACAAAATCCCTAAAACAACCGAAAAGTGGACTTTGTTTAAGCATTTTTAAACCTCTTTCCAGCTTTGCCTTGGATGTCAGCTTCGATATCGGCCCGGAAGTGCTGGGAATTTTGGGCGCGTCGGGTTCTGGTAAGAGCATGACTCTGCGCTGCATCGCCGGTTTGGAAACTCCCAGGAGCGGTAAAATTGCAGTCAATGGCAGGGTGTTATTTGACTCAGGACAGGGCATTAATGTACCTTCTAAAGACCGCCGGATCGGTTTTTTGTTTCAAAACTATGCTTTATTTCCTCACCTGACCGTTGCTCAAAATATTGCGTTTGGCTTGCAGCATTTATCTGAAAGCGAGCAACAACTTCGGGTAAAAGAACAGCTAATTTCGGTGCAAATGTCGGGACTGGAAAACCGCTACCCCCAGGAACTTTCAGGAGGCCAACAGCAGCGGGTGGCTTTGGCGAGGGCGATCGCCCCTTCTCCAGAATTGCTGCTGTTAGACGAACCGTTTTCTGCTTTGGACACTCATTTGCGGAGTCAACTGGAACGCGAGTTAATGCAGACTCTGGCTAATTATCGGGGAATTACTTTGTTTGTCAGCCACAATTTAGAGGAGGTTTACAGGGTGTGCAAAAATCTGTTGGTGTTGGCCGAGGGAAGGCCGATCGCCTTTGATACCAAAGAGAACATTTTCGATCGCCCTGGCAATTTCACCGTCGCCCAGTTGACGGGCTGTAAGAACTTCTCTGCCGCTAAATCGATCTCCGTAACTCTCGTGGAGGCGATCGACTGGGGCTGTACTCTGACTGTAGTCGAACCAATTCCCAAATCTCTAGTTTCTGTGGGAATTCGGGCTCATCAACTGAGTTTTGTTAGCGGGTGCGATCGCGAAAATACTTTTGCTTGTTGGATCGCCTCTACTGTGGAAACTCCGCACCGGGTGACATTATATATCAAATTGCACTCGCTTCCCAATGATTCCCAAGATTATCACTTGCAAGCCGAAGTTTTCAAGGAAAAGTGGAGGGCTATTAAGGACAATCCTTTTCCCTGGTATGTTCATTTCGAGCCAATTAGGTTAATATTAATGGAAGCTTGAGTTAACTAGCAATATACCGTTAACCGTTAACCGTCAACACTCAACAGTTAACAGTTAACCGTCAACACTCAGCAGCTAAATACATCTTAACAAAACATCAAATCATGACTAAAAAAGTTCAAAAGACCGACGCAGAATGGCAACAACAACTCACGCCAGAACAGTTTAAAGTCACCCGCAAAAAAGGAACGGAAAGAGCTTTTAGCGGCGAATATCACGACAACAAAAAACCCGGAATTTATAAGTGTATTTGCTGCGGCACTGAGCTATTTAAATCAGAAACCAAGTACGATTCCGGTACCGGTTGGCCGAGTTTCTACGCTCCCGTTAGCGAAGAAAATGTCAAGTGCGAGTCGGATAATACCTTGTTTATGCGCCGAACAGAGGTACTGTGCGCTGTTTGCGACGCTCATCTCGGTCACGTATTTAACGACGGGCCGAAACCTACCGGTCAGCGTTACTGCATGAATTCTGCTGCTCTTAATTTCGTTCCCAAGGATTGATTCTTTTAGGGGTTCGCGTGCCCAACCCCTACTTTCCACAAAAAATCAATCCGGTTGTGGAACAAGCCGGAAAGCCTGTTCACTTACCAGCCGACGCAACAAACAAATTCTCTGGCAGCACAAGCAGGATGCCTGTTCCGAGTAATTGATGTTCAAAATGCACCCGTACTGCTATCTTATGGTGGAGGCAAAAAGAGTAAAAAAATAGTGGCGGCATGGGGATGGTTTATCAGCGAGTTTTGCTGAAGCTCAGCGGTGAAGCGCT
>JAICRN010000653.1 GCA_025937335.1 Microcoleus sp. TY_ISSM_2_bin.22 | reverse complement strand
TTTGAATCCGGCAAAACTCTGCACTACCAAGAAAAATTTGTGAGAGTCGGCGGCAATGCTTACTTCGACACGTTTAAAATTCCGCTGAGAAATCTCGACGGCGAGGTTTATGCTTTAATTGGCACTGCTCGCGATATTACTGAGTTGGTAGAGACCAAACAAGCCTTGTCAGAACGTACAGAGCAATTAGAAGCTGCCAATAAAGAATTAGAATCTTTTTCCTACTCAGTTTCCCACGATTTGCGCGCACCTTTGCGACACATTTCAGGTTTTGTGAATGCCTTGAAACACAGGCTAGAAGCAACTGATGCCTTGAGCGATCGCAAAATAGTTCACTATATTGAAATAATTGAAGACAGCAGCCAAAAAATGAGCCTCTTGATTGACGGTTTGCTCGCCCTGTCGCGGGTGACTCGCACCGAGTTGATGCAAATTCCGATCGATCTGACCCGTTTGGTGCAAACTGCGATTAAACTGACTAAACCCCCAAATGTCGCAGATCCAACTCAAACCCCCCACTGCGTCGAATTTGCCGTCGGAAATTTGCCGACGGTAACGGGAGATCCAACGTTGCTGCAACAGGTGTTCAGCAACTTGATTAGCAACGCCGTCAAGTTCAGCCGCGGACGAACTCCGGCTACAATAGTTATTGATGGGTTACCGGATGGAACGATTTTTGTCAAAGATAACGGCGTGGGTTTTCCGATGGAATATGCCGATCGGCTGTTTGGAGCCTTTCAGCGGCTGCACTCCCAGAGAGAATTTGAAGGTACGGGCATCGGTTTGGCGATCGTCCAGCGGATTATTCATCGTCACGGCGGCACGATTTGGGCAGAAAGCCAACCCAGTCAAGGAGCCACGTTTTACTTTAAACTAGGGCAAACAATCTCAAACGCCAATATAGATTCGTAAGTTAACTTTATCGTAGTTTTAAATTTTGAATTTAAAACTATTATACACTTAAAGAAGTCACAATCTGTGAGAGCATCCGAATTTTAGTTTCACAGGACTGTTCGCTGTGAGAGATCGCAGCGCAAAATCTAGGCTGTGCAAGATGCTCGGACTCCTAAAAAAACGCTTTTTAAATAATTGGGATGCTCCTCAATCGGTTCGGTCAGCCCTCGGCTCCGGGTGCTAAATAAAGGTCTGGAGAGTAGAGCATATAATTAATTTTACTAAAAACAACTAAAATGTTCGACTTCAAATTAACAAAACTAAATCTAAGAAATGACATTTAGCAACAACACAAACAATAAATTAAAAACTTCCGAATACCTTATGTTAGATATAATTCAGACCAACTATCTACTAAAAATGGTAGCGGAATCAACATTAAAATTGTTGATTGTCGAAGACATGGCAGAAGATCTGGAATTAATAATGCTCGCCTTAGAAGCGGGGGGAGTAAAATTTAATTGCGACACTGCCGAAACAGCAACAGAGTGCAGAAAACTACTCCAAAATAGCAAGTACGATGCTGTACTGTCAGATTACCGCCTGCCAGGGTTCAACGGTTTAGAAGTGTTGAAATTAATGCAGGAATTAGGGCAAGACATACCATTTATTTTAGTAACGGGAAGTTTGGGAGAAGAAGCGGCAGTTGAGTGCATCAAAGCCGGAATGACAGATTACGTATTAAAGGGGCGGCTGTTTAGGTTGCCAACCGTCTTAGAACGATCGCTCCAAGAATACAAAATGCGCCGCCAGCAGCAAGAAGCGATCGTCCAAATTCAGCGGCAAGCTCAGCGAGAAGCGATCGTCAACCGCATCCTGCAAGCCATGCGCGAAACCCTCGTACTCGACGAAGTGCTGCAAACCACCGCAGATCAACTGCATGAAGCTCTAGAAATCAGTGGCTGCGCGATTTTGCAGCCAGATAGCGAAGGCGGGATCGCGATTCGCTACATGAGCTCAAAGGCAGTCGGCAGAGAACGGGGGATCGGGCTAAATTGCGAATTTGCACAACACTATCGCTCCTCCCTCGCTCGGGGAGAAACGATCGCGCTCTCGGAATTATCAACTCTCGATCCGTCCCTGCAAACATCAGCGGAATTTTTAGGGTTTCACGCGATCGCGATCGCACCCCTACTCTACCAGCACTCATTTTTCGGAGGGATTTGCCTCTACCAGTGCGATCGGCCTCGCACTTGGAGTGCAGAAGAACAGTCGCTAGTTAAAGCCATAGCCGATCAGTGCGCGATCGCGATCCACCAAGCTGAACTATACCAGCAGGCGCAAACCGAACTAGCAGAACGCAAGCGCGCCGAAGCCGCAGTGAGCGGCATTCAGCAGCAGCTAACCACGATGGCAGCCAACATTCCCGGCTCAGTCTACCGCCTGGTGCTGCATCCAGACGGCACAACCTCCATGCCCTACATCAGTCCGGGCGTGCGCGAAGTTACTGGGATCGGGCCCGAAGAAGTAATGGCGCGCCCGGAACTCTTGACCGAAATCATCCATCCAGACGACAAAAGCTTGTGTGACCTCAGCGTAGCAGCATCGAGAGCGAGTCTTTTGCCCTGCGACCGCCAGTACCGGATCGTGTTGAATTCCGGCGAAGTCAAGTGGGTGCAAGACAGCGCCAGATTTTCCAAGAACGAAAACGGGGACATAATTGTAGACGGAGTAGCTCTCGACATCAGCGATCGCAAAGAAGCCGAATCAGCCCTCAGACAAAGCGAACAGCGATTTCGATCGCTGATTGAAAACGCCACAGACATCACGATCATTCTCGACGCCGAAGGAATCTTCCGCTACATCAGCCCTTCAGTCAAGCGAATTTTAGGATACTCGCCCCACCAGGCGATCGGGCGCAACGCCTTAGGGACTGTTCACCCCGACGACTGCGCCGCGATCGCCCAAACCCTCCAAAAAGCCATTGAAAACCCCAAAAGAAGCCAGTCCCCTCTTGAGTACCGAGTCCGCCACCGCAACGGTTCGTGGTGTTATGTAGAAGCTGTAGCCACCAACTTGCTGCACGATCCCGCAGTCAAGGGAATCGTGATCAACTGCCACGACATCACTCAGCGCAAACTCGCCGAGGAACAACTGCTGCACGACGCTTTTCACGACGCCCTCACCGGATTGCCAAACCGAGCGCTATTTACCGATCGGCTGGAACACTCTCTGAGGCTGGCCGGGCGGCGCAAAGACTACTTGTTTGCAGTGCTGTTTCTCGATTTAGATAGATTTAAAGTAGTCAACGATTCCCTCGGCCACGCCATCGGGGATCAACTGCTAGTAGCGATCGCGCGGCGTCTGGAAACTTGTCAGAGGGCAGGAGATACAGTGGCCCGC